>NZ_JBBBEM010000085.1:0-77004 GCF_037154035.1 Kineococcus sp. G2
TGTTCCCGGAGCTGAACCGGATCAGTACGATCGCCGCGACGACGAGGAGGTCCTTCAGTGTCCGATCCCGGAACGCACGAACTGCCCGAGCTGGGTGTGGCCGTCGTCGGCCACTCCTTCATGGGCGCCGTCCACTCCCACGCCTGGCGCAGCGTCGACCACGTCGGCGAGCCCCGCTTCCGCACCCGCCGCGTCGCCCTGGCCGGCCGCGACGCCGGCCGCGCCACCGCCGCGGCCCGCCAGTTCGGCTGGGAGGAGGGCGTGGACGACTGGCGCTCCCTGCTGGAGCGCGACGACGTGCACGTCATCGACGTGCTCACCCCCGGCGACAGCCACGCCGAGATCGCGATCGCCGCCCTGGAGGCGGGCAAGCACGTCATCTGCGAGAAGCCCCTGGCCAAGACCGTCGAGGAGGCGCAGCGGATGACCGAGGCTGCGCAGGCCGCCTCCGCCCGCGGCGTGCGCAGCATGGTGGCCTTCAACTACCGCAAGGTGCCCGCGATCGGCCTGGCGCAGCAGCTGGTCGCCCAGGGGCGCCTCGGCGAGGTCCGGCAGGTGCGCGCGCTGTACCTGCAGGACTGGATCGTGGACCCCGAGTTCCCGCTGACGTGGCGCCTGCAGAAGGACCGCTCCGGCGCCGGCGCGCTGGGCGACATCGGCTCGCACATCGTCGACGCCGCCCAGTTCATCACCGGCCAGAAGCTGGTGGGCGTCAACGGCACGCTGGAGACGTTCGTCAAGACCCGCCCGCTGGAGGCGGCCCGCACCGGGCAGAACACCGGCCTGGGTGCCGAGGCCTCCACCGAGCGCGGCGAGGTCACCGTGGACGACGCGGCGGTCTTCTTCGGCCGCGGTGACGGCGGGGCGCTGATGACGTTCGAGGCGACCCGCATGGCGCTGGGCCGCAAGAACGGCATGCGCATCGAGGTCAACGGCTCGCGCGGTTCGCTCGCGTTCGACTTCGAGTCGATGAACGAGCTGTGGTTCTTCGACGGCGACCTGCCCGACGCGGAGAACGGCTTCCGCCGCATCCTGGCCACCGAGCCGGAGCACCCGGGCGTGGCGAACTGGTGGCCGGCCGGGCACGGCCTGGGCTACGACCACCCGTTCGTGCACGAGCTGCAGGAGTTCCTCGGCGCGATCGCCGACGAGCGCGACCCGTCGCCGTCCTTCGCCGACGGGCTGCAGGTGCAGAAGGTGCTCGAAGCCGTGCAGCGCAGCGCCGACAACGCGTCCGCCTACACCGAGATCTGAGGAGACGACGATGCCTCGTCCCGTGACCCTGTTCACCGGCCAGTGGGCCGACCTGCCCTTCGAGGAGGTGTGCCGGCTCGCCTCCGAGTGGGGGTTCGACGGGCTGGAGATCGCCACCTGGGGCGACCACCTGGACTCCACCCGCGGTGCCCGCGACGACGACTACATCGCCGAGAAGAAGGCCGTGCTGGACAAGCACGGCCTGAAGGTGTGGACGATCTCCTGCCACCTGGCCGGGCAGGCCGTGTGCGACCTCATCGACGAGCGCCACAAGGACATCGTGTCCGAGGCCGTGTGGGGCGACGGCGACCCCGAGGGCGTGCGGCAGCGCGCCGCGGAGTACGTCAAGGACACCGCCCGCACGGCCGCGAAGCTCGGCGTGAAGACCGTCACCGGGTTCACCGGGTCCTCGATCTGGCACACGGTGGCGATGTTCCCGCCCACCCCGGAGTCGATGGTGGAGCGCGGCTACCAGGACTTCGCCGACCGCTGGAACCCCATCCTCGACGTCTTCGACGAGGTGGGCGTGAAGTTCGCCCACGAGGTGCACCCGTCCGAGATCGCCTACGACTACTGGACGACGAAGCGGGCGCTGGAGGCCATCGGGCACCGCGAGGCGTTCGGGCTGAACTTCGACCCCAGCCACTTCGTGTGGCAGGACCTGGACACGGTCGGGTTCCTGCGCGACTTCGCCGACCGGATCTACCACGTGCACTGCAAGGACTCGCGCAAGCAGCTCGACGGCCGCGCCGGGCGGCTCGGCTCGCACCTGCCGTGGGCGGACTCCCGCCGCGGCTGGGACTTCACCTCCGTCGGGCACGGCGACGTGCCGTGGGAGCTGATCTTCCGCGAGCTGAACAACATCGGCTACCAGGGCCCCACCAGCGTGGAGTGGGAGGACGCCGGCGTGGACCGCCTGCGCGGCGCCCCGGACGCCCTGGCCTTCGTGCGCCGCCTCGGCGAGCTGTTCCAGCCCCCGGCCGCGGCGTTCGACGCCGCGTTCAGCTCCAAGGGCTGACCCGCTCAAGGCGGGCCGCCTCCCGGCCGATCCCGTGGCGTGGTGCACCGACGTGCGGTGCGCCCCGACGGGCACGGTCGGGAGGTGGTCGCCCTGAGCACCGCGCGACCCCTGGTCGCGCCCGTGGGCGAGCCCGCCGTCCTGGGCCGTCACCCGTGGTTGCGCCGCGCCGTCTTCGCCGCCCTCGCGGTGCTGGCGGTCCTCGCCGGGCACGTCGCCAAGTTCCCCGACACCCTGCCGGTGCTGGCGCCGCTGCCGGCTGTGGCGGTGCTGTGGCTGGCGGGATCGCCCGGGCGCCGCGCGCGGGCGCTCGACGCGGGCGCGCTCGTCGCCGTCGCGACGGGCGCCCTGCACGCCACCGGCCTGCCGGTGGCGGGCGCGTGCGTGCTCGCCGTCGCCCACGCCGTGCTCGGCGGCGCCAGCGCCCGGGCCTACCGGGTGCTGCGGCCGTCCGGCCTGGAGTTGCGCGCCGCCCGGGACCTGCTGGTCCTCGCCGCCGGCGCCGGGACCGGGGCGGTCGCGTCCACCCCGCTCGCCCTGCTCGCCTTCGCCCTCCTCCCCGGCCGGTTGACGCCCCCCGACGGCCCGCAGTGGCTGCTGCACGCCTCCGTGAGCGCCTTCCTCGTGGTGGCGGTCGTCCTGCAGCTGGGGGGCCGGCCGACCGGCGAGCGCCGGGACGCCTCGACGCTGGAGCGCTGCGGCATCGCGCTGGCGCTCGCGCTGGTCTACGCGCTGTCGTTCTGGGTCCTGCCCGAGGCCGCTGCCGTGCTCAGCCTGCTGCCCGTCCTCGTGTGGATGGCGCTGCGCGAGTCGCTGCGGGCGGTGACCGCGCACCTGGTCGTCGCCGCGAGCGCCGTGGTCGTCGCCGTCCGGGTGGGCCACCACCCGTGGACGGCGTTCCCGCACGACGTCCAGGTCCTGACGGCCGCGGCGTACGTGGGGACGGTCGCCCTCACCGCGCTCGTCATCGCCCTGTTCCGCGCCGAGAACCAGCGCAACGCGCGCCGGGCCCGCGAGCAGGCCGACCTGCTGACGGCGGTGTTCGCCTCCATCAGCGACGCGGTGGCCGTGCTGGACGCCCGCGGGAACCTGCTGCTGCGCAACCCGGCGGCCGAGGCCCTGTTCGGCGACCTGGACGTCCCCGGCATGGCCGAACCCGACTCGGAGAACGGCTTCTTCGGCGGCGACGGCACGCGGGTCGCGCGCGAGGACCTGCCGGTCGCGCGGGCCCTGCGCGGGCACGACGTCGACGGGGCGGAGGGGCGTCTGGTGACCCCGGCCCACCCGGCCGGCCGTCTCGTGAGCGTCAGCGCCCGCCCGCTGCCGGTGGCGCCGGGCGCCCCCTGGAGCGGCGGGGCCGTCGCGGCCCTGCACGACGTCACCGAGGTGCGCGCGGCGGCCGACGAGGTCGCCCGCGCCCACGACCTGTTCGCCGCGGTGCTGGACGCCGCCACCGAGCACGCGATCGTCGCCGTCGACACCACCGGGCGGATCACCCTGTTCAACGAGGGGGCCGAGCGGATGCTGGGCCGCACGGCCGAGGAGGTCCTCGGGAGCGAGGTCCTCGACCTGCACGATCCGGCGGACCTGGAGGAGGTGGCCCGGCAGCTGGGCGTCGCCGGTGCCGCGGAGCTGTTCCGCCACGCGGAGGCGGCCGGCCCGGTGACCGTGCGGTGCCGCTACCTGCGCGGTGACGGCAGCCCCGTCGCGGTGAGCCTGACGTGCGCGGCCATGCGCGACGGTGACGGCCGGCTGACCGGCTACACCAGCATGGCCACGGACATCACCGCCCAGCTGGCGGCCGAGCGGCGCCTCGCCCACCAGGCGCTGCACGACGCCCTCACCGGCCTGGCGAACCGGACCCTGCTGCAGGACCGCGTGGAGCTGGCGATCGCGTCCGCCGCCCGCGGCGGCGGGCGCCTCGGCGTGCTCTACCTGGACCTCGACGGGTTCAAGGCCGTCAACGACGCCGCCGGCCACGAGGCCGGGGACGCGCTGCTGCGCGAGGTCGCGCGCCTGCTGCGCGGCTGCGTGCGCCCGGGCGACACGGTCGCGCGCCTGGGCGGGGACGAGTTCGCGGTCCTGTGCCCGGGGCCGGTGGGGGAGGCGGACCTGGTGGCCGTCGGTGAGCGCGTCCTGGACCGGCTGCGCGCCCCGGTGCGGCTGCGCACGACGGGCGCGAGCCTGGACGCCGCGGTCGGCGCGAGCATCGGCGTGAGCACCGGCGACGGCACGTCCACGGTGCGGGTGCTGCTGCACGAGGCGGACGAGGCCATGTACGCGGCGAAGCGCTCGGGCAAGGGGCGGGTGCGCGTGCACGGGGGTGCGGTGGGGGACCCGGTGCCCGCCGGCGAGCGCGCCGACGGGCCGTGACACCACCGCACGGCTCTGTGGCCTGGGTCACAGGTGTTTCGTGGAGATCCTGTGACCTGGTTGGGTCGAGGTCATGACGACGTCCCCCCGCCGCCAGCGCACCACCACGCTCGCCGCCACCGCCCTCGCCGCCCTGGCGCTGGGCCTGACCACGGCCGCCCCCGCGTCCGCCGAGGAGCTGCTCCCCACCGCCCCCGCCCCGCTGCCCGCGGGCGCCCAGCTCGTCCTGGACCGCACCAACGACGCGCGCACCGCCGCCGGGTGCGCCCCGCTGGCCGTCGCTGAGGCCATGACCGACACCGCCGCCGGCCACAGCGCCGAGATGGCGGCCGGGCGCCGCATGAGCCACGTCGGCGCCGACGGCAGCACGCCGCGCCTGCGCCTGGCCGCCCACGGCGTGCGGCCCTGGCGCACCGCCGAGAACGTCGCCTACGGCTACGACGCCGCCTCGGTCGTCGACGCCTGGCTGGCCAGCCCCGGCCACCGCGCCAACATCCTCGACTGCCGCCTCACCCACGTCGGGATCGCCGAGGCCGCCAGCCCCGTCGGGCCGTACTGGACGCAGGTGCTCGCCGGCTTCTGACCGGCCCCGCACCCCCCCGCACCGCCCCTCCGGCACCTCGCCGGTCACCTCTCCCGACCACCCCGGCCCGGGGTGCGCGACAGGCTCCAGCGCGCGCTCCGGGCCGGCTGGGGGCATCCTGCACGGGCGGGTGGGCGCCCGGGGAACCGGGCGCGGACGGGGTGCGTCGGACCGGAGGCGCACCGAGCGCAGCAGCCGGGGAGGACGCCGTCGTGTCGGGACCGACGTCGCAGGTTCGCGCCACCGCACCCCGCGGTGCCCGCGCGCTGCAGGTCCTGTGCGCCGCCCTGGGCGTGGTCCTCCTGGTCCTGCTGGCGCTGCTGACCCTGCAGAACCTCAGCGGCACCGGCCGCCTGGTGCCCGTCGTGCGCGCCGCGGACACCCCCGTCGGGGCCCTCGCCGCGGCACCCGCGCCCAGCGCGCCCGTCACCACCCCCACCGGCGGCGCGCCCGCCGTGGGAGCCACGCCCGCCGCGGACGCCGAGGCCCTCGCGACCCTGCGCCGGCTGCGCGCCCGGGGCCTGGCCGACCACCCGCCGCAGGGCCAGTGGGTGGCTCAGCTGGCCGCCAAGAGCATCGGCACCACCGACCCCGGCCAGCGCGCCGCCAACGGCAGCAGCACCTTCTACGCCGCCGACATCCTCGCCCAGACCCGGCGCATCGCCTCCGGCATCGCCGGCGGCGACGTGTTCGTCCTCGCCAGCACCGACTTCGGCGAGCGCGCCGTCGACGCCCGCGGCAACCCGTACTGGACCACGTTCGCGGACGGCCCGTTCGCCGCCGCCGCCGACGTGCGGGCCTGGTGCGACAGCGTGTTCGCCGCCGTGCCCGAGAGCGAGCGCGCCAACGCGTGCTTCCCCCGGCAGCTCACCGCGCCGGACTGACCGGCCCCGGGCGGCCTCGCCCGCGCTGGGCTCCCGGGGTGGAGCCCGTCAGAGGCTGAGGCTGGGGTGCAGCTCCGCCACCGTCCAGGTGCGGCGGCGGTGGCAGGCCAGCACCGTCACCGCCAGCCCCAGCACCGCGAAGGCCGCCAGCACCGCCGCGTCCAGCCGCACCGCGCCCGCCGAGCCGCCGGCGACGAGGTGCCGCAGGCCGTCGGTGGCGTACGTCATCGGCAGGTACGGGTGGATGGCGCCGAAGAACGCCGGGGAGGTGGCCACCGGGTAGGTGCCGCCCGCCGAGGTGAGCTGCAGGACCAGCAGCACCAGCGCCACCAGCCGGCCCACGCCGCCCAGCAGCGCGTTCAGGCCCTGGTGCAGCGCCGTGAACGCCACCGCCACCAGCGCGGTGAACGCCACCGTGGCGAAGGGCGAGGGCGACTCGATGCCGACGGCGATCAGCAGCACCGTCATCAGCACGACCGCCTGCAGCACGCCCAGCACCGCGCCCGGCAGCAGGCCGGCGAGCGCGGTGCGCAGCGAGCCGGCGGTGGAGGCCAGCGCCCGCGGCGAGACCGCCCGCAGCACCATGTACGTGACCATGCCGCCCACCCACAGCGCGACCGGGACGAACAGCGGCGCCAGCCCGTCGCTGTAGTGGGGGACGGCGTTCTCGCGCACCCGCTCGGCCTCGACGGGGGCGGCGACGACCCCGGCGCGCTCCGCGGCGTCCTCCTCGCCGTGGGAGGGCACCTCCTCCTGGCCCTCGCGCAGCTGCCCGGCCAGGGTGCCGGCGCCCAGCGCGAGCTGACCCGTGCCCTCGGCGAGGTCCCCGGCGCCCGAACGGGCCTGCGAGGCACCGCCCACCAGGGCGCCGGCGCCGTCGTCGACGCGCGCGGCCCCGGCGGCCAGCTCCGCGGCGCCGTCGGCGGCGGAACGGGCCCCGGCGGCCACCCGCCCGGTCCCGGCGGCCAGCCCGGCGGCGCCGTCGTCGGCGGCGGCCGCGCCGTCGCGCAGGGCCGGGGCGGCGTCCGCCAGCGAGCGCGCCCCTCCGGCGACGCCCGCCGCGCCCGCGGACAGCTCCCGCGCACCGGCGGCGAGGCCGTCGACGCGGTCCTCGACCTGCTGGGCGGCGGCCGCCAGGTCGGCGCCGGCCAGGGCGTCGCGCAGCTGCTCCAGGCGCTCGACGGCGGCGGCCAGCTCCGCGTCGTCGGGGTTCGCCGCCGCGAGGGCGCGGGCGCGCTCGACCAGCTCGTCGAGGGCGGGCAGCGCCTCCTCGGCGGAGGCGCCCAGCTCGCCGACCCGGTCGGCGGCCGCCGCGAGCTCGCCGGTGGCCGCCTCCACCTGCGCGGCGCCGGCGGCGACGGCCTCGGCGCCGTCGGCGAGCCGGTCGGTCTGCGCGGGCAGGTCCGCGGTGCCGGTGCGCAGCCGCTCCAGGCCGGCGCTGAGGGAGGCCGCGCCGTCGGCGGCCTCGCCCGCCCCGTCGGCGAGGACGGCCGTGCCGTCGGCGAGGTCGCCGGCCCCGGCGCGCAGGGCGCCGGTGCCGTCGGCGAGCCCGGCGGCGCCGCGGCGGAGGTCGCCGAGGCCGACGACGAGCTGCTGGGCGCCCTCGTCGGCGCTGCGCGCCCCGGCGGCCAGGTCCCCGGCCCCGTCGGCGGCCTCGCCGAGGGAGTCGTGGATCGAGGTGAAGGCGACGTAGACGTTCTCCAGGACGTCCTCGGTGACCCCGGTGGCGACCTCGGTGCGGATCGAGGTGGCCACCGTGTTCGCGACCTGGCCCAGGACGTAGTTCTGGGCGTCGTCGGTGGTCACGCTCAGGCGCGCCCGCCGCGGGTCGTCCCCGCCGCCGGAGGCGAGCGCTGCGGAGAAGCCCTCCGGCACCCGCAGCACCGCGGCGTAGGTGCCGTCCTCCAGGCCGGCGGCGGCCTCGGCCTCGCCGGTGCGCTCCCACGTGAAGCCGGCGTCGGCGTCCGGTCCGGTGAGCGTGCGGACCAGGTCGTCGCCCGCGTCGAGGGTGCGCTCGGTGCCGTCGGGGCCGGTGACGGTGACGGGCTCGTCGGCGTCCACGACGGCGGCGCGCAGGTCCCGCAGCTCGCCCACCGGGTCGTGGTTGGCGGACAGGTACAGCCCGCCGTAGACGAGCGGCACCAGCACGACGGTCAGCAGCGCCAGCCGGGTGATGACGGCGCGCCGGAAGCGGGCCAGCTCCAGGCCGGGCAGGGAGAAGCGGGGCGGCGAGGGGCGGCGCGCGGCGGGCATCAGGCGTCCTGGAGGTCGAGGGTGAGGGTGTCGGCGTCGGCGCCGGGGGGCAGGTCGGGGTCGTCGGTGCAGCTGGCCACGACGGTCAGCGGTGCGGTGGAGGAGCGGCGCAGCGCGGTCAGCGCCGCCCAGGCGCGGCGGCGGTCCTCCACGCGCCGCAGGGAGTCCACGTCGTCGACGACGAGCACGTCGGGCCGGCCGGCGAGGGCGAGCACGACGCCCAGCGCCATGCGCTCCAGCGGGTCGACGTCGCTGACGAACTCGCGCCGGTGCAGCGCGGGCACGTCGGCGCCGGTCCCGGTGGCCCCGCCGAGGGTCCGTTCGACGCGGTCGAGCTGCTCGTCCACCTGCGCCCGGCCGACCCACGGGCGCCACCACGGCTGGTGCAGCGCGAGGCGCTCGGCGACGTGCTGCTCGACGGTGAGGGCGTCGTCGAGGTCGTTGACGCCGCGGACCTCGCCGAGGGCGGCGCGCCGGCGCACGGCGCGGGCGTGCGCGGGCAGGTCGTGGCCGAGGACGCGCAGCTCGCCGCCGGTGGGCCGCATCCGCCCGGCCAGGGTGAGCAGCAGCGACGTCTTGCCGCCGCCGGTGCGCCCGCGCACCACGAGCATCGAGCCGACGGGGACGTCGACGTCCACGCCGGTGAAGACGTCCCGGCCGCCGCTGCGCAGGCTCAGGCCCCGCGCGCGCACGGCCAGCTCGACGTGGCGGCCGGTCACCGCGCCGCCCCGGGGACGCTCGCCGGCGCGGAGAACGCCTCGAGCACGGCGGTGAGCAGGCGCACCTCGAAGGCGCGGCCGGTGCCGCCGGTCGCGGCGCCGGGGGAGGCGCCGGGGGAGGTGGCGCCCTCGTGCGCGGCGAGGACGGCGCGGGCGAGCTCGGCGGCGGGCGCGGTGGCCGTGCGGCCGGCGCGGGTGAGCCCCTCGTCCAGCAGCGGCCCGAACTGCGCCAGCAGCTCCTCGCGCGCGGTGGTGAGGACCTGCGCGGCGGCGGGGTTGCGCAGCGCCTGGGCGGAGAACTCCGCCCGCACGGCGAGCCACTGGCGGTCCACGGGCAGCAGCTCCAGCACGCGGGCGACGAGGTCGGGCAGGCCGGTCGTCTCGCCCGCGCGCGGCAGCCGGGAGCGCACGTGCTCCAGCACGCGCGCGGCCTGCTGGGCGAACAGGGCGGCCACGACGTCGTCCATGCTGGCGAAGTTGGAGTAGAAGGCGCCGCGGGTGAAGCCGGCTCGCTCGCAGACGCCCTCGACGCTGCTGCGGGCCAGGCCCTGCTCGGCCAGCAGGTCCAGGGCGGCGGCCAGCAGCCGGGTGCGGGTCTGCTCGCGGCGCCGGGTGGGGCGCGGGCCCTCACCGGGCGCCCGGTGCGGCGCGGGGGCGGTGGTCACGCGGCGAGGGTACCCGCGCTCGATGCACTCCGTATCCGATTCGTTCCGTCTCGGCTGCGCGGGACCGGTGCGGGTCGGGTCGAACCGGCGTGAGCACCCCCGGGCGGTGCTTAGGGTGGTCGGGGGGTTGCGCGGCGTGGTGCCGCGCGCAGCGAGCGGGGGACGAGCACGTGCACGATCGCCAGGACCGGCCGGCGCAGCAGGACGCGGCGGGCGGCCGCCGCCGCGGGCACCGCGGGCGCACCCGTCTCCTCGTCGGCCTCGGCGCCGGCGCCGCCGTCCTCACCGGCGGCTACGCGGCCGCCGCCCTCACCCTCGGCGGGCAGGCCCCCCGCGGCACCACCGTCCTCGGCACCGACGTCGGCGGCCTCGACCGGGCCGGCGTCGAGGCCGCCCTCGCCGGCCCCGCCGCCGCCGTCGAGGCCGAACCCGTCGCCGTGCGCGTCACCAGCCCCGCCGGCGACGTCGACGGCACCCTCGACCCGGCCGCCGCCGGGCTCGCCGTCGACGTGCCCGCCACCGCCGCCGCCCTCACCGGCCCCGCCTGGGACCCCCGCGAGCTGTGGCGGCACCTCACCGGCGGCGAGAGCGAGCGCCCCGCCACCGACGTCGACCGCGACGCCCTGCGCACCGGGCTGCAGCCCCTGGCCGGCGCCGTCGAGCAGGCCCCCGTCCAGGGCGCCGTCACCTTCGAGGTGACCCTCGGCGCGGACGGCGCCCCCGCGACCGTCGAGCCCGTGCCCACCGACCCCGCCCCCGGGCGCACCCTCGACGTCGCCCGCACCGCCGACGCCGTCGCCGCCGCCTGGCCCGCCGACGGCCCCGTCGAGGTCCCCGCGCGCGTCGTGCGTCCCGAGCTGGACGCCGGCGCCGTCGCCGCCGCCCTCGACCGGATCGCCCGGCCCGCCGTCGACGGCGACCTCGTCGTCGCCGGCGGCGGCCGCGAGGTCGTCCTCGCCCCGCCCGCCTTCGCGCCCGCCCTCGCCGTGCGCGCCGTCGGCGGCCGCGCCGCGCTCGTCGCCGACGGCGCCGCCCTGGAGGCCGCCGTCCTGGCCGCCGACCCCGCCTTCGAGACCGCCCCGCAGGACGCCCGCATCGAGGTCGACGGCGACGTCCCGCGCGTGGTGCCCGCCGTCGAGGGCACCGACGTGCCGCCCGACGCGCTGGCCGGCGCCGTCGTCGCCGCGCTCTCCCCGGCGCCGCCCACGGGCACCCCGTCCCCGGGCACGCCGTCCGCGACCGCGTCCACGCCCGCGCAGCCGGAGCGCCGCGCCGAGGTGGGCCTCGTGACCGCACCGCCCGCCCTGAGCACCGAGGAGCTGGCCGGCCTGGGGATCGTCGAGCGGATCTCCACGTTCACCACGAAGCTCACCTCCGACCGCGACCGCACCGAGAACATCCGCATCGCCGCCGCGGCGGTGGACGGCACCCTGCTGCGGCCGGGGGAGGAGTTCTCCATGAACGACACAGTCGGCGAGCGCACCCCCGCCCGCGGCTACAACCGCGCCGGCGTCATCTCCAACGGCCGCCTCGTCGAGGACTACGGCGGCGGCGTCTCGCAGCTGTCCACCACGCTGTTCAACGCGGTGTTCTTCGCCGGCCTGGACGAGATCGAGCACAAGCCGCACTCGTTCTACATCTCCCGCTACCCCGAGGGCCGCGAGGCCACGATCGACTGGCGCAGCATCGACAACCGGTTCCGCAACGACTCCGGCCACGGGGTGTTCATCACCGCCGGCATCAGCGGGAACCAGCTGACGGTGTCGATGTACGGCACGAAGCGGTGGGAGGTCGAGGCGCTGAAGAGCGCCCGCCGCAACATCCGCACGCCCCGCACGATCTACGACACCAGCTCGAACTGCTCCCCGCAGTCGTCGAACACCGGTTTCGACGTCACCGTCACCCGCGTCATGACGCCCGTCGGCGGAGGCGCCGAGCAGCGCGAGAGCTGGACGACGAGGTACAACGCGCAGAACCGCGTCGTGTGCGGGCCGGACCCGGCCACGGTGCGGCCCAGACCCACGCCGACCGCCACCGCGACGGCACCCACCTCCCCGTCCTCCTCCGCCACCGCGGACACCCCTGGCGCCGAACCCGCGGGCTGAGGAGCCGCCGGGCCCGGGAACCCCGGCGCCGGCCCGCCACCCGATCGGCGGATCACGCTCGGCGCGCCGGGCGCCGACGTCACCACCGGGGGCGGGTGCCCGCCCTGGCGGGGACGGACGGGGGACCGGCGTGAGCGAGCGGGGAGCAGGGCCCGGTACGGGCTTCCGGAGGGCCGGGCGGGACGTGCGCGACGTGCCGCTGCACGTGTGGCTGGAAGCCGACGTCCCCGGGAGCTTCGACCGGGAGACCACCCGGGCGCTGCCCCTGGCCGGGGCCGGGCTGACCGTGCTCTACCTCGTCTACCTGGCCGCGTCGCTGGTGGCGACCGCCCGCGGGCAGAACCCGGCCCCGTGGATCCCGGTGGTCCTCGGCGCCAGCGCCGCGGTCCTGGCCGGCTCCGCCCTCCTGGTCTCGCGCCGCGGTGAGCGGCTGGGCCGGCGGGTCCACGCGATCGCCGGCCTCGTGGGGCTGGTGCCGCTCGCGAACAGCGTGCTGCTGCTGGTGGGCAGCGCGGACCCGCGCGAGTCGGTGAACCTCCTGCTGATCGTCGGGGGTGCCGGCATGCTCCTGCTGAGCGTTCGCTGGTACGCGCTGACGGTGGCGCTGGCGTGGGCCGGGTGGCTCACCGCCGCCCTCGCCCCGGGAGCGCACGGGTACTCCGTGTTCGGGTTCGGGCTGATCGCCTCCACCGTGCTGTCCGCGGTCTCACTCGTCTCGCGGCGGCGGACGATCGCCCGCCTGGAGCGTGCCCGCGCCGAGGCCCAGCGGGCCGCCCTCGTCGACGCGCTCACCGGCGTCTACAACCGCCGCGGCATGGAGGTGCTCGCGCCGGCTCTGCTGCAGCGCGCCCAGCACGCCGGCGAGGTCACCGTCGTCGGTGTCGACATCGACGACATGAAGGGCATCAACGACACCCACGGCCACGCCGCCGGCGACGCCGCCGTCCTGGGGGCCGCGGACGTCCTGCGCCGCTCCACCCGCGTGCACGACGTCGTCGCCCGCACCGGTGGGGACGAGTTCGTCGTGCTGGTGGACGCCCCCGCAGGCATCGCCCTGCGCGAGCGGATCCTGGCGAACCTCGCCAGCCACGTCGCCGACAGCGACGAGCCGTTCCAGCTCCGGTTGTCGGTCGGGGTGGTGACGATGTCCTCCGGGATCGGCCTGGACACGCTGCTGTCCGCGGCCGACGCGGCGATGTACGAGATCAAGGTGCAGCGGCGCGCGGTGCGTGCGGAACCTCAGGACGGCGCGCCGAACAGCGGTTCCAGCCGCTCGCGCGCCGCGGCCACGTCCCAGCCGCGCGCGGCGACCCACGCGTCGTCGTAGTACGTGTCCGCGTAGCGGGAACCGTCGTCGCAGATGAGGGTGACGACGCTGCCGGGGCGGCCCTCGCGGCGCAGCTCGTGGACCAGCCGCAGCGCGAGGACGAGGTTCGTGCCGGTGGAGGCGCCCGCCCGGATGCCGGTGCGCTCGTGCAGGAGCCGCACCGCGGCCACGGACTGCGCGTCCGGCACGGTGGCCACCAGGTCGATGACGCCCGGCACGAACGAGGGTTCCACCCGCGGGCGGCCGATGCCCTCGATCGACGAACCCGGTGCGGTGACGGTGCGGGAACCGGTGCGCCACGCCTGCTCGAACGCCGAGCCCTCCGGGTCCGCCACGGCCAGGCGGGTGCGCCGGCGCGTGTAGCGGCAGTAGCGGCCGATCGTGGCGCTGGTGCCGCCGGTGCCGGCACCGACGACGATCCACTCCGGCTCGGGGTTCTCCTCCAGGGCCATCTGCCCGAAGATCGAGCAGGCGATGTTGTTGTTGCCGCGCCAGTCGGTGACGGTGGAGGCCATCGCGAACTGGTCCAGGTAGTGCCAGCCGTCCCGGGCGCCGAACTCCTCGGCGACGGCGTACACCTCGCCGGGCCGGTCCACCAGGTGCAGGCGCCCGCCGTGGTGGCGGATCAGGTCCAGCTTGGCGGTCGCGGTGCTGCGCGGGACGACGGCCACGAACTCCAGGCCGAGCATCCGCGCGAAGTACGCCTCGGACACCGCGGTGGAACCGCTGGAGGCCTCCACGAGCGTGGTGCCGGGACCGATGTCGCCGTTGGCGAGGCCGAAGAGGAACAGCGAGCGCGCCAGCCGGTGCTTGAGCGAACCGGTGGGGTGCGTGGACTCGTCCTTCAGGTACAGCTGCACGCCCCACGACGGCGGCAGCGGCAGCACCCGCAGGTGCGTGTCGGCGCTGCGGTTGGCGTCCGCCTCCACCAGGCGCACCGCCCGGTGCACCCACGCGCGTCCCTCGTCCCCGCTCACCCCGCTCACCCCGCTCACCCCATCCACCCGCTGCCCCCCACCCTCGGTGATCAAGGAAGTTGCAACTTCCTTGATCACCGAGGGTAGGGGGTGCGGGAGGGGCGGGGTCAGTCGTCGGCGCGGACGGGCCAGAGGTCCAGCTCGACGCGCAGGCCGGGCAGGGCCTGCTCCAGCTCCTCGCGCAGGCGCTCGCCCTCGCTGGCGTACCGCTCGCACGAGCCCGGCGAGTCCCACCCGCACAGGTCGGCGGGGTGGTGCTCGTCGAAGTACTGCTGCCAGCGCAGCAGCCCCGTGCGCAGGGTCTCGTCCAGGCCCAGGTGGTCCAGGTGGGTGGGCGAGAGCACGAACGCCCCCACGGAGGCGGGCGCCCACACGGGGGTCGGTGCCTCGTAGTCGCTCATCAGCCGCAACCGGTCGAACACGAACACGAGGGTAAGACCTGGTGACGGGTGCCCCCGACCGCACCGCGCGCACTGTTGACCACGGAGCGTGAGAATCCCTGGTGGGGGTCAACGCAGGGTGACCGTCACCCGCCCCGTGGAGACCCGCAGCACCGCGTACCCGCCCTCGAAGTCCTGCCGCGACCGGTCCGGCCCGTCGGCGCGCGCCCCGGACACCGGCAGCCCCAGCGGGCCCGCCTCCCAGCCCCGCGCCGCCCACGCCTCGCGCACCGCGCCCAGCACCGCGTGCGCCCCGGTGGCCGGCGAGGAGTACACCGAGCCGCCCTGGAAGTGCGTGTAGCGGGCCCGCCCGTCGGGCGTGGTCAGCTCACCGGTGAGCGGGTACCCCAGCGGCCCGGCCTCCCAGCCCAGCTCCTCCCACGCCTCGCGCAGCGGCCCGACCACGGCGTGCGCGCCGGTGGCCGGCGTCCAGTACACCGAGCCGCGCTCGAAGTGGTTGTACCGCCCGCGCCCGTCCGGCGTGGTCAGCTCGTCGGTCAGCGGGTACCCCAGCGGCCCCGCCTCCCAGCCCGAGCGCTCCCACGCCGTGCGGATGGCCCCGTGCACCTCGAACGCCCCCGTGGCCGGCGACCAGTGCACCGAGCCGCGCTCGAAGTGGTTGTACCGCCCGCGCCCGTCCGGCGTGGTCAGCTCGTCGGTCAGCGGGTACCCCAGCGGCCCCGCCTCCCAGCCCGAGCGCTCCCACGCCGTGCGGATGGCCCCGTGCACCTCGAACGCCCCCGTGGCCGGCGACCAGTGCACCGAGCCGCGCTCGCCGTGGTTGTACCGCCCTCGCCCGTCGGGCGTGGTGAGCTCGTCGGTGACGGGGAAGCCCAGCGGCCTGGCCTCCCACCCGCTGCGCGCCCACGCCTCCCGGATCGCGCCGTGCACCTCGAACGCTCCCGTGGCCGGCGACCAGTGCACCGAGCCGCGCTCGAAGTGGTTGTACCGCCCGCGCCCGTCGGGCGTGGTGAGCTCGTCGGTGACGGGGAAGCCCAGCGGCCCGGCCTCCCACCCGCTGCGCGCCCACGCCTCCCGGATCGCGCCGTGCACCTCGAACGCCCCCGTGGCCGGCGACCAGTACACCGAGCCGCGCTCGAAGTGGTTGTACCGCCCGCGCCCGTCCGGCGTGGTCAGCTCGTCGGTGACGGGGAAGCCCAGCGGCCCGGCCTCCCACCCGCTGCGCGCCCACGCCTCCCGGATCGCGCCGTGCACCTCGAACGCCCCCGTGGCCGGCGACCAGTACAGCGAACCGCCCTCGAAGTGCTGGTAGCGCCCGCCCCCGCCCGGCACGGGCGTCTCCGGCGTCAGCGGCTCGCCCAGCAGACCGCCCTGCCCGCCCAGGGACGTGTACCGGCTGCCGATCGGCGTGCAGTCCTGAAGGGCCGGCGCGCCGTGGGCGCCGGTGCGCTGGTCGGTGGCGCTCGTCGTGGAGCACTCCCACGACGGGATCCGCCACGGCGGCGTGCACGTGACCACCCGGCACCACACCGGCCCGGTGCAGCGCACGTCCTGGTTGCACTGCCCGTACCGGAACCGGTTGCAGCACACCTTGCGCTGGTCGCACTGCCCGTCCGGGCCGCACCCGCACGAGCACGACGTGCAGCCCTCGGCGCAGAACGTGCTGCGCCCGCTGCACCCGCACGAGCAGTAGCTGTGGCAGTCCACGTAGTACCGGGCGCCACCGCAGCAGAACCCCGCCCCGTCCGACTTCCACCAGCCGCCCACCAGGCTGCCCGGCGGGCACCGGTTCACCCCGCCGTTGATCGTCGCGCAGAACACCGTGTACCCCGACGAGCAGGTCGAGTCCGGCCCGCACACCGCCGCGTACGCCGTGCCCGGCCGCGTCAGGTACCCCCACGGCCCCACCGCCAGCGCCGAGCCCACCACCGCCGTGCGCGCCAGGAAGCCCCGCCGGCTGGAGCGCGCCGCCAGCGCCAGCGCCAGCCGGTCCACCAGCGCGCCCAGCCGCCCGGGCGAACCCCCGGGCCCGCCGGCCGCGTCCACCCGGTCCAGCACCGTCACGACTCCACCCCCGCCTCCACCACGAGCGAGGCCAGCACCGCGCGCAGCCGCGGCAGCAGCTCCACCCGCCGCGCGTGGCTGCCCAGCACCACGTACAGGCAGAACGCCCGCCCGGCGTGCTGGAAGAACCACTGCGCCCCCGACTGCCCCGCGATCGTGCGCTGCAGCTGCTCCGGCGCGAAGTCCGACGCCTGCGGCAGCGGCAGCCCGCGGGTGGCGAACAGCGCCGTCGAGCACGCCGCCGGGTCGTGCTCGAACAGCGACACGAACAGGTCGCCCGCCCCCAGGGAGGCGGTCACCCCGCCGCCGAAGTCGCCGCGCACCGCCGGCAGCGGCACCGTCGCCGCGTGCAGCACCGGCCGCACCCGCGCCCCCGGCGCGTGCTCCTCCCCGCTGCGGCGGGTGATCCGCACCTCCCACCCGGGCGGGGCGTCCACCCCCACCCCGTGCGCGAGCACCTGCACGTCGACCCCCTCCTTCAGCCGGTGACCAGGGCCGCGACCTGCGCCGCGGCGGCCAGCGAGACGACGGCCGACGTGGCCGCCGCCGCCGTCCGGGCGGCGGGCGCGCGGCGCTCCAGCCCCCGGTGCGCCCGCGCCAGCCGCTGCGGCGTCGTCACGCCGCGCAGCGCCAGGACGGGCAGCGCCCGCACCGCCCCGAACACCAGCCCGACCGCCGCGCCCGCGAGCGGGCCGCCGCCCAGCACGGCCAGCGCCAGGGCTGCGTACAGGAGGGGGGAGGTGACGATCGTGACGACGCCCACGCCGAGCTGCGCGCCGTACCCCACCCCGTACACCCAGCCGCGGTACCGGTGCAGCCAGTCCTCGTCGACCTGCCGCCGCCACGTCGGCAGCTGCGGCAGCCGGCCCGCCTCCACCGCCACCGCCACCGCCGCGAACACCCCCAGCAGCGCCGTCGCCGCGACCGCCGCCGCCCGGTGCTCCAGCGGCAGCAGCGCGCCCAGCAGGCCCAGCAGGGCGCCCAGCGCCAGACCGCCCGCGGCGGAGCCGGTGAGGTAGGCCGCCACCGTCACCGGCCAGCGGCTCGCGCGTCCCCGCTCGCCCAGCGGGGTGATGCTCGAGAGCATCGACTCGCCTCAAGGCGACCACGTGGAGCGCAGCGCGGCCACGGCCGCGGTCGGCAGCCCCAGCAGCAGCGCCCACGCCGTCGGCTCCACGCCTGCCGCCCCTCAGCCCCGCGACCGCGGGGGCTCGGCGAGCTCCTCGGCGGTCAGGTCCAGGCTGGGGTGGCCGGGCGTGATGCCCGCGGCCAGCAGTTCGCGGTCGGCGCGGGCCTCGCGGTGCGCGCCGTCGCCGCTGTCCTCGCCGGCGTGGGCGTGTCCGCGGGCGTGGGCGCCGCGGCCGGCCAGCTCCCGGTCGCCGGCGGCCTCCGTCACCAGCCGCTGCACCTGCTCCCACGCCGTCGCGCTGCCCTCGCCGGACACCCGGCCCGTGGCGCCGTCGACGAGCACGAAGTACGGCGAGCCGGGCACCTCGTAGCCCTCCCACGCCTGCGTGGACATCACCACGTCCACCCCGTCGGCGGCCAGCGCGCGCACCGCGGTGGCGCTCTCCCGCTCCGCGCCCTGCGTGACCACCACGAGCCGGGTGCCCGCCGGTAGCCCCGCCCCCACCGGGTCGCGCAGGCGCTCCCAGAAGCCCCGGCAGGTCAGGCAGCCGCTGGACAGGAACGCCAGCAGGGTGTCGGGGCCCGCGCCCACCGCCACCTGCACGCCGTCCCCGTCCGGCGTCGCGCCGCTGACGGGCGCCGCCGCGGCGCCGGTGACGCCCGCCGGGCCCACCACGCCCGGCCCCACCCCGAACGGCACGTCCACCGGACCGGCCGCCCGCGGCGCGGTGTCCTCCCGGCCCGCGCCCAGCGCGTGCAGGGAGCGCAGGATCTCCGCGTGGCTGCGCAGCAGCCCCGCCACCAGCAGCCCCAGCAGGGCCACGGCCACGGCGAGCGCGACGACGACGGCGGTCAGGACGGTGCTCACGAGGCGCTCCTGGTGACGGCGGGGGCGGGGGCGGTGGCGGGACGCTGCGCGGCCGCCAGGCGGGGGAGCGCGGTCAGGGACAGCAGCGCCAGCCACGCCACGAGCGCGACCAGGCCCGCCGCCGCGAGCGCCGCCGGTGCCCCGGCGCCGGCCGCGCCCGCCAGGCCCGTGGGGCCGCCGCCGAGGGCGGTGGCGGCGCTCGCGGCCGCCAGCGCCGCGGTCACGGCCACGTGGGTGCGGGTGGGCGGCAGGTCGGGTTCGCCGAAGCAGCCGCACGAGCTGAGCGGCGCGCCGCGCACGAGGGCCAGCACGACGAAGCCGGTGAAGGCCGCGTAGGCGGCGGCCACCGCCCACGCCGTGCCCGCAGCGCCCGCGAGCGCGGCCGCGGCCAGCGCGACCTCGCCGGCGCCGAGCAGCCGCACCAGGGCGCGGGAGGACGGCAGGTGCTGGGCCCGCAGGGCGCGCGAGGTGCCGTCCGGGCGGCGCAGCTTCGCGACGCCCGCGACCAGCAGCAGGACGGTGCCCGCCAGGTGCGGCACCAGCCACGTGTCCACGGGCTCACGTTGGGTGATGGCTGTGGGGCGGGTCAAGCGGTTCGCCGAACCCGGCCGGAACGGCTCCGCCGCGCCCGGCTACGGTCCGGTCACCGCCCGTCGACGTGTGGAGGGAACCGTGCAGGACACCGCGCAGGAGTTCGAGGACAGCGCACCGGGGTCGGTGACCGACCGCGCCGCGCCCGGTCCGCACGGGCCGGTCGACGTGCGCGTGTACGCACCCGAGGGCGCCCCCGTCTCGGCGCTGGTGTGGGCGCACGGCGGCGGGTTCGTGCACGGCGACCTCGACATGCCCGAGTCGCACGCCGTCGCCGGCGCCCTGCAGCGCGCCGGGCACCTCGTCGTCGCCGTCGGGTACCGCCTGGCCGCCGACGGCACCCGGTGGCCGGTGCCCTCCGACGACGTCCTGGCCGCGTGGCGCTGGGGCCGCGACCTGGCCGCCGCCGCCGGCGTGAGCGCCGCGCGCACCTTCCTCGGCGGCGCCAGCGCCGGCGGCAACCTCGTCGCCGGCGCGGTGCTGCGGCTGCTGGAGGCGGGTGAGCAGGTGCCCGCCGGGGTGGTGCTGGCGTACCCGACGCTGCACGCGGTGCCGCCGGCCGCCTCGCCCGCGGCCGTGCGGGCGCTGGCCACCCTGCCGCCGGGGGAGGAGCGCTGGGAGGCGCCCGCGGTGCGGGCCATGTACGAGGGCTACGTCGGTGGCGCCCTCGACGGCGCGCCCGCCGCGGTGACACCGGGCACCGCGCCGCTGGAGGGCTTCCCGCCCGCGCTCGTCCTCGTCAGCGAGGCGGACGGGCTGCGCGGGTCGGCGGAGGAGTTCACCGCCCGCCTGGTCGCGGCCGGGGTGCCGGTGACGTGCGTGCTGGAGCGCGGCACCCGCCACGGCCACCTCAACCGCGACGAGCAGGGCGCCCGCGCCAGCCTGCGCCGCGTCGACACCTGGCTGCGCGCCGCCCCCGCCCTGGCCGGCCCGGCCGTCTGACGCCCCCACCCCGTCATGCCCCCTGTCCCCGCCTCCCTCCCCGACCTCCCCGGTGATCAAGGAAGTTGCCACTTCCTTGATCACCGCGGGGTGAGGGGGTGGGGTGGGGGAGAGGGGGGCCGGAGGGGTGAGACGGGTGCCCAGCGGGTGCGATCAGCGGGCCGGCGGTGCTACCCAGGGGAGGTGAGACCCCGACGCCACCCGGTCCCGGTGGGCCGCCGCGCCTTCCTCGTGCGCGCGCTGCTGCGTGGGCTGTGGCTCGGCGGCGGCCTGACCGCCACGGTCGTCGCCGCCCTGGTGTGGGGCGCCGCGCTGGACGCCGCCGCGGCCGGGCGCGGGGCGGGGCTCGTGCTCGCCCTGCTGCCGCTGCTGGCGGCGACGCCCCTGGGGGCGCTGCTCGGCGCCGCGCTCGCCGCGGCGGGTGCCGTCACCGTGCTGACCCTGGCCCGCGGCCGGGTCCCGCGGCACCCCTCCCGGGTGCTGCTCGCCGCCGCCCTGGCGCGCGGAGAGCAGCACCGCCCCGCGTCCTGAGGGGGTTTCAGCCCGGGTGGGTCACCAGCGGCCGTGCACGTGCTCGCGCACCAGGTCGTCGTACACCTCGCGCACCGCGTCCTGCTGCTCGTCCGTCGGCGCCGGCAGGTCCGCGGCGGCGGCGTTGCGGCGGGCCTGCTCCTCGTTGCGCGCGCCGGGGATGACGACGCTCACCCCGGGCTGCTCGACGATCCAGCGCAGCGTCGCACCGGCCAGCGGCGCGTCGCCGAACACGTCCGCCAGGCGCCGCGCGGCCTGCACGCCCACCTCGAACGGCACCCCGGCGAACGTCTCGCCCACGTCGAACGCGGAACCGTCGCGGTTGTAGTTGCGGTGGTCGTCCGCGGAGAACGTGGTGGTCTCGTCGTACTTGCCCGACAGCAGCCCTGACGCCAGCGGCACTCGCACCACCACGCCGACGCCGGCCTCCGCAGCGGCCGGCAGGAACTCGGTGACCGGCTTGAGCCGCAACGGGTTCAGGATGATCTGCACGCTCGCCACGTTCGGGCGGGCCACCGCGGCCAGGCCCTCGGCGACGGTCTCCACCGAAACCCCGTAGGCGGCGGTGCGGCCCTCGGCAACCAGCGTGTCCAGGGCGTCGAACACCGCGTCGGTGGCGTACACGTCCGACGGCGGGCAGTGCAGCTGCACCAGGTCCAGCGTCTCGACGCCCAGGTTCTCGCGGCTGCGGTCGTTCCAGGCGCGGAAGTTCTCCAGGGTGTACGCGCCCGCGACGTGCGGGTCGGCCCGGCGGCCCATCTTCGTGGCCACGGTGATCCCGCTCGCGCCGCTCTCGCGCAGGAACCGCCCCACCAGGCGCTCGCTGCGGCCGTCGCCGTACACGTCGGCGGTGTCCAGGAACGTCACCCCCGCGTCGACGGCCGCCGCCAGCGTGGCCAGCGCGTCGTCCTCGCCGACCGACCCCCAGTCACCGCCGAGCTGCCAGCAGCCCAGCCCCACGACACCGACCTGCCGGCCGGTCCTGCCCAGCGTCCTCGTCTGCACCCGCCGAACCCTACGCACGCCCCGGCCGGGGCGCAGGGCGGCGCCCACCCCGCGGGTCAGCCCGCCGGGTCAGCCCGCCGGGTCAGCCCGCCGAGGCCGTGAACCGCGAGTGCGGGTCCAGCCGGGTGAGCAGCCGCCCGCCCAGCTCCTCCAGCGCCGCGACGTCCTCGTCCCGCAGCACGTCGAGGACCAGGTGCCGCACCGCCTCCACGTGACCGGGCGCCGCGTCGGCGATCTTGTCGCGGCCCTCGGCGGTGAGGACGGCGAACTGCCCGCGGCCGTCGGCGGGGTCGGCCTCGCGGCGCACCCAGCCGCGCTCCTCCAGCTTGCGCACCACGTGCGAGACGCGGGGGGCGGAGGAGTTCGTGCGGGCGGCGACCTCGCTCATCCGCAACCGCCCCGACGCCGACTCCGAGAGCATCGCCAGGACCATGTACCCGGTGAGGGTGAGCTCGGCGTCGCGCTGCAGCTGCGAGTCCAGCGCCGCGGGCAGCAGGGTGATGACCGCCGCCAGCTTCAGCCACGCGCGCTGCTCGTCCGCGTCCAGCCAGCGCGGCGGCGCCGGTGCTCCCTGCTCGTCCACCGCGCCATCGTAGGAGCGGTCGCCCTGCGACACGTCCCGCCGGTGAACCGCCGCCGGGCGCGCGCCGTTGTCACCGGCACGAGCACCGGCACGAGCCGGTGGACAGCCGCCGACGGACGGGGAGCGCCGTGACGACCACCTCCAGCACCACCGGCACCGGTCACCCGCCCGCCCGGCGGCGCCGCCGGTGGCCGTGGGTCCTGCTCGCCGCCGCGGTCGTCCTCGGCCTGCTCGCCGTGCTCGTCGGCCCCCGCGTCTACGCCCGGCTGCAGGAGGGCGAGGCCGCGGCGCCGCTGACCACCCCCGGCGCCGCGAGCGCCGCCACCACCCCCACCGCGGCCGCCACCGACCCCGCCCTGGAGGGCACCTGGGCCGTGACCGGCGGCACCGCCGGCTACCGCGTCGACGAGGTCCTCAACGGCCAGGACGTCACCGTCACCGGCCGCACCGACCGGGTCGGCGGCGAGCTCACCGTCCAGGACGGGCGGCTGACCGCCGGCACCGTCACCGTCGACCTCGCCGGCGTCGCCACCGACTCCGGCAACCGCGACGCCCAGTTCCGCCGCCTGCTGGGCGTGGACGCGAACCCCACCGCGTCGTTCACCCTCACCGCACCGGTGCCCCTGGGCGGCCTCGACGTCGGCTCCGCGCTCGCCGTCACCCTGCCCGGCACCCTGTCGATCGCCGGGCGGGAGCAGGCCGTCGAGGTCCCCGCCACCGTCGAGCGCACCGCCGCCGGGGAGGTCACCGTCACCGGCGCCGCACCCGTCACCTGGGCCGACTTCGGCGTGCAGGCCCCCGACCTGGGGTTCGTCTCCGTCGAGGACACCGGCACGGTCGAGTTCGCCGTCACCGCCACCCCCGCCTGACACCCCGCCTGACACCCCGCCCGACACCCCGCCCGCTGCGCGGTTCCGCGGAAGGACTGCGCCGCCTGCGCCCGCGGGCCTAGGTTCTGGCTGTGGAACCGGCGGTGGGCGGGGAAGCGCCCCTGCTGCGGGCGCTGCAGGAGGTGTCCGACGGGATCGTCGTGCTCGACGCCGAGCACTGGCGCGTCGTGCACGCCGACGCCGCCGGGGCCGCCGCGCACGGCCTGCGCCCCGCGGACGTGCTGGGGCGGCCGCTCACCGAGGTGCTCCCCGCGGCGGCCGGCTCGGAGTTCCTGCGGCTGCTGGAGCGCGCCCGCGCCGGGGACGGGCGGGTGGAGTGGACCGGCCCCGCGCCCGGCACCGGCCTGCCCGTGCAGGTGCGCGCCCGCCGGCTCGACGGGCACGTGCTGTGCGCCTACCGCGACGTCAGCCGCGAGCAGGCCCTGCAGCGCGAGCGCGACCAGCTGACCCGCTCCCTGCACGAGACCGTCGAGCGCACCTCCCGCCTGCTCGCCCTGTCCGAGGCGCTCACCGCCACCACCACCGTCACCGACGTCGCCCGCGTCGTCGTGGACACCGCCCGCTCCGTGTTCGGCGCCGCCCACGCGGCCCTGTCGGTCGTCGATGCCGAGCGCGGCGTGCTGCGCACCCCGTTCCTGGAGGAGCTGGTGCACGGTGGCGTGCAGCAGTGGGAGGACCTTCCGCTGGACGGGCCCGGCCCCGGCACCGCCGCCCTGCGCGAGCAGCGGCCCCGCTTCGAGGACGGCGACGCGCTGCGCGAGGGCTACCCGGAGCTGGCCGCGCGCTGGGAGGCCGCCGACGTCAGCTACCTGGCCACCGTGCCGCTGGTGGCCGCCGGCCACGGCGTCGGGCTGGTCACCCTCGTCTGGTCCGGCGGGCACCGGCTGCGACCCGAGCACCGCACCCTGCTGGAGGCGTCCGCCTCCTACGCCACCCAGGCCCTGCAGCGGGCGCTGCTGCTCGCCGAGCGCACCGAGGTGGCCCGCACCCTGCAGCGCGCCATGCTCACCGCCGAGCTGCCCCAGCCCGACGACCTGCACCTCGCCGCCCGCTACCTGCCCGCCCGCGCCGGCGCCCAGGTCGGCGGCGACTGGTACGACGCGCTCCTGCTGCCCGGTGGGGCCACCCTGCTCGTCATCGGCGACGTCGCCGGCCACGACGTCGTCGCCGCCGCCGCGATGGGGCAGCTGCGCATCGCGCTGCGCGCCCTGGCCGTGGACCGCGACGAGACCCCCGCCCGGCTGCTGGAACGGCTCGAGGCCGTCGTCGCCTCCCTGGGCGGCGACCCCATCCTCGCCAGCTGCCTCGTCGGCCGCGTCGAGCAGACCGCCGCCGACCGCGCCGCCGGCCGCCGCGTCCTGCGCTGGGCGTGGGCCGGGCACCCGCCGCCGCTGCTGGTGCACGCCGACGGGCGGGTGGACGTGCTGCGCGCCGAGGCCGACGTGCTCCTGGGGGTGCCCGGCGCCGGTGAGAGCCTCGGCCGGCGCAGCGACCACCGTGCCGAGATGCCCACCGGCAGCACCCTGCTGCTGTACACCGACGGGCTCGTCGAGCGCCGCGACGCCGACCTCGACACCGGCGTGGAGCGGCTGCGCACCGCGGCCGCCGCGCTCGCCGAGGCCCCCGGCGGGGCCCTGGGCGAGGCCCTCGACCGGCTGCTGGCCGAGGCCGCGCCCACCGGCGGCGACGACGTCGCCGTCCTCGCCGTCCGCTTCGGCGCGCAGGGCTGAGCGCGGGCACCGCCGTCGCCGCCTACGATCGACGCTCGTGAGCGAGCAGGAGCAGCACGAGCCGGTCGTGTTCGAGGGGCGCACCGGGCTCGCCCGGCCCATCACCACCTACGGCACGCCCGTCCTGCACCGCCGCTGCGCGGAGGTCACCGCCTTCGACGACGACCTCGCCCAGCTCGTCGCCGACATGTTCGCCTCCATGGCCGCCGCCGACGGCGTGGGCCTGGCCGCCAACCAGATCGGCGTGGACGCGCGCGTGTTCGTCGTCGACTGCCCCGACGAGGACGGCGAGCACGTCGTCGCCCACGTCGTGAACCCCGTCCTGCACCTGCCCACCGGCCGCAAGCGCCGCCTCGACGTCGACGACGAGGGGTGCCTGTCGGTGCCCGGGCAGTACGCCGAGCTGGGCCGCCCGGACCGCTCCGAGGTCACCGGCGTCGACGTGCACGGCGAGCCGGTGCGCATCGTGGGCACCGGGCTGCTGGCCCGCTGCCTGCAGCACGAGAGCGACCACCTCGACGGCGTCGTCTACGTCGACCGCCTGCCCGCCGGCGAGCGCGAGGAGATCCTCACCGCCGCCGGGCTGCCCGTGCAGGCGCAGCGGTGAGCCGCACCAGCCCCGTCGTCCTGGGCATCGAGTCCAGCTGCGACGAGACCGGCGCCGGCCTGGTCAGCGACGGCGTCCTGCTCGGCGACGCCCTCGCCTCCAGCATGGACGCCCACGCCCGCTACGGCGGCGTCGTGCCCGAGGTCGCCGCCCGCGCCCACCTGGAGGCGATGGTCCCGGTCGTGCGGCAGGCGCTGGAGGCCGCCTCGCTGGACCTCGCGGACGTGGACGCCGTCGCCGTCACCGCGGGCCCCGGCCTGTCCACGGCCGTGCAGGTGGGGCTGGCCTCCGCGAAGGCGCTCGCGTTCGCCATCGGCAAGCCCCTGTACGGGGTGCACCACCTCGCCGGGCACGCCGCCGTCGACGTCCTGGAGCACGGGCCGCTGCCGCGGAAGTGCGTCGCGCTCGTCGTCTCCGGCGGGCACACCTCCCTGCTGCTGCTCGGCGACCTGGGCCGCGACCCGGTCGTCCACCTGGGCGACACCACCGACGACGCGGCGGGGGAGGCGTTCGACAAGGTCGCCCGCGTCCTGGGCCTCGGCTACCCGGGCGGGCCCGCGATCGACCGCGCCGCCCGCGACGGCGACCCGCGCGCCATCGCCTTCCCGCGCGCGCTGTCCCGCCCGCAGGACCCCGCCTACGGGTTCTCCTTCTCCGGGCTGAAGACCGCGGTGGCGCGCTGGGTGGAGGCCCGCACCGACGCCGGCGGCGAGGTGCCGGTGGCGGACGTGGCCGCCTCCTTCCAGGAGGCCGTCGCCGACGTCCTGACCCGCAAGGCGGTGGCGGCCTGCCGCGAGCACGGCGTGGACGCGCTGCTGCTCGTCGGCGGGGTCGCCGCGAACACGCGGGTGCGCTCCCTGGCCGAGGAGCGGTGCGCGGCCGCGGGGATCCAGCTGCGGGTGCCGCCGGTGCGGCTGTGCACCGACAACGGCGCCATGATCGCCGCCGTGGGGGACCTGCTCGTGCGGGCCGGTGCGCCCGACTCGCCGCTGTCGCTGGCCGCGGACCCGTCGGCGCCGCTGACGGGCGCGCTGCTCGCCGGGCCCTGGCGCTGAGGAACCGCTGAGCGCGGGGCACTCCGCGCGGGCGCAGGTCGTTGACGGGCCGTGGCCATCGACTACAGCAAGAAGCGCGGCGAGCCGGCCCCCACCCCCTCCGGCGGGTCCGGTGGGTCCGGCGGCGGGGTCTCCCTCAGCAAGGTGACGCTGACGAAGGCGGCGCCGAAGGTGTCGCTGACGAAGTCCGGCGGCGCCGGCGGCACCCTGAAGGTCCACCTGGCCTGGAACGCCCGCCCCGCGCAGGCGTCCTCCGGCGGGGGCGGGTTCCTGTCCAAGCTCAAGCAGGCCGCCTCCGGCGCCTCCGGCGGCATCGACCTCGACCTCGGCGCCCTGTACGAGTTCAGCGACGGCTCCAAGGGCGTCGTGCAGGCCCTGGGCAACGCCTTCCGGGACCGCGGCGCCGGTGAGCCGCTGGTGTGGCTGGACGGCGACGACCGCCGCGGCGGCGGCGGCGAGAACCTCTACGTGGACCTGCGCGACCCGGCCCGCCTGAAGCGGGTGCTGGTGTTCGCGTTCATCTACGAGGGCGTGCCGAACTGGGCCGCCGCCGACGGCGTCGTGACCCTCCAGCCGGTCGGCGGCCCCGAGATCGAGGTCCGCCTCGACGAGCACGACGACCGCTCGCCGATGTGCGCGATCGCGCAGATCGTCTCCGACGGGCGGGAGGTGTCCGTGCAGCGCGAGGTGCGCTACGTGCAGGGCGGCCAGCAGGCCCTGGACGAGGCCTACGGCTGGGGCATGCGCTGGCAGACCGGCCGCAAGTGACCGCCTGACCGCCCCACCCCCCGCGGTGATCAAGGAAGTTGCCACTTCCTTGATCACCGCGGGGGAGGGGCGGGGTGGGGAGGCGGGGCCCGGCGGGGCGGGGGCTTAGCGTGGGCGACCGTGACGACCGCGGCCCCCGCCGACCCCCGCACCTCCCCGGCCGGCGCGGTCGGGATGGTCCTCGGCGCCGCCGTCAGCGTGCAGGTCGGCGCCACCGCCGCCAGCGCCCTGTTCCCCGCCGTGGGCGCCGTCGGGGCCGCCGCCCTGCGGCTGCTGCTGGCGGCCGTCGTCATGGCCGTGGCCGTCCGGCCCCGCGTGCACCGCTGGAACCGCCGGCAGCTCGGCCTGGCCGCCGCCTTCGGCGCCGTGCTCGCCGCCATGAACACCTCCTTCTACGCCGCCCTCACGCACATCCCCCTCGGCGTCGCCGTCACCTGCGAGTTCCTCGGCCCGCTCGTGCTGTCCGCGGTGCTCACCCGCCGCCGCCGCGACCTCGTGTGGGTGGTGCTGGCGCTGGCCGGGGTGGCCGCCCTCGGCCTCGGCGGTGACGGTGAGGGTGGGCGGCTGGAACCGGCCGGGGTGCTGCTGGCGCTGCTGGCCGGCGCGTTCTGGGCCGGGTACGTCCTGCTCAGCGCCCGCGTCGGCGCCGCCGTGCCCGGGCAGGGCGGCCTGGCCGCCGCCAGCGTCGTCGCCGGCGCCCTCGTGCTGCCCCTGGGGATCGGTGCCGCCGGAGCGGACCTGCTGCAGCCGCACGTCCTGGCCCTCGGCCTGGCCGCCGCCCTCATGTCGTCCGTGCTGCCGTACTCGCTGGAGCTGGTGGCGCTGCGCCGCCTGCCGGAGCGCACCTTCGGGGTGCTGCTCAGCCTGGAACCGGCGATCGCCGCGCTCGTCGGGTGGCTGCTGCTGTCGCAGGGGCTGCCCGCCACGTCCGTGGCCGCCATCGCCGTCGTCGTGGTCGCCAGCGCGGGCGCCACCGCCACCGCCCGCCGCGAACCCGCCCCCGGCGGGGCGCTGGCCGATCCCGGTGTCGCCACGCACGTGCAGCACCGGGACGGATAGCCTCGCACCGCGGCCGTGCCCCGCGGTCCGCACAGCGTTTGTCGAGGAGGACGACGATGACCACGACCGAGGGCACGCCGCCGGTGCAGACGGTCGCCCCCGACCCCGGGTTCGCCGCCGCAGCCGTCGCGAAGGCCGACCTCTACGAGCGGGCCGCCGCCGACCGCCTGGGCTTCTGGGCCGAGCAGGCCCGCGAGCACGTCACCTGGGACACCGACTTCACCGACGTCCTCGACTGGTCGAACCCCCCGTTCGCGAAGTGGTTCGTCGGCGGGACGCTCAACGTCGCCGTGAACTGCGTGGACCGGCACGTGAGCGCCGGGAACGGCGACCGCGTCGCCATCCACTTCGAGGGCGAGCCCGGCGACACCGAGGCCGTCACCTACGCCCAGCTGCAGGAGCGGGTCTGCCGCGCCGCCAACGTCCTGGCCGCGCTCGGCGTCGGCCCCGGCGACCGCGTCGCGATCTACCTGCCGATGCTCGTGGAGTCCGTCGTCGCGATGCTCGCCTGCGCGCGCCTGGGTGCCGCCCACTCGGTGGTGTTCGGCGGTTTCTCCGCCGACGCGCTGCACTCGCGCATCGTGGACGCCGAGGCGAAGGTCGTCATCACCTGCGACGGCAGCTACCGCCGCGGCAAGCCCACCACCCTCAAGCCCGCCGTGGACGCGGCGCTCGCCAAGGGCGCCCCCAGCGTCACGAACGTCCTCGTCGTCAAGCGCAACGGCGAGGACGTGGAGTGGACCGAGGGCCGCGACGTGTGGTGGCACGAGGCCCTGGCCGCCGCGAGCCCGCAGCACGAGGCGCAGGCCTTCGACGCCGAGCAGCCGCTGTTCATCCTCTACACCTCGGGGACCACGGGGAAGCCCAAGGGCATCCTGCACACCTCCGGCGGCTACCTCGTCCAGACGGCGTCCACGTTCCGCAACGTCTTCGACATCCGCCCCGAGCGGGACGTGTACTGGTGCACCGCCGACGTCGGCTGGGTCACCGGGCACAGCTACGTCGTCTACGGCCCGCTCGCCAACGGCGCCACCCAGGTCGTCTACGAGGGCACCCCGGACACCCCCGACAAGGACCGCTGGTGGTCCATCGTCGAGAAGCACCGCGTCACCGTGCTCTACACCGCGCCCACCGCGATCCGCACCTGCATGAAGTGGGGCGAGGAGTACCCCGCCCGCCACGACCTCTCCAGCCTGCGGGTGCTGGGCAGCGTGGGGGAGAACATCAACCCCGAGGCGTGGAACTGGTACCGCCGCGTCATCGGCTCGGACCGCACGCCGATCGCGGACACGTGGTGGCAGACCGAGACCGGCGCCCACATGATCGCCCCGCTGCCGGGCGTGACGACCCTCAAGCCCGGTTCCGCGCAGGTCCCGTTCCCCGGGATCGTCGCCGAGGTCGTCGACGACGCCGGGGAACCCGTCGGGCACGGCCAGGCCGGCTACCTGGTGCTCACCGAGCCGTGGCCGGCGATGCTGCGCGGCATCTGGGGCGACGAGCAGCGCTTCAAGGACACCTACTGGGCGCGCTTCCCGGGCCGCTACTTCGCCGGGGACGGCGCCAAGCGCGACGACGACGGCGACATCTGGCTGCTCGGCCGCGTCGACGACGTCATGAACGTCTCCGGGCACCGGCTGTCCACCGCCGAGATCGAGTCCGCGCTCGTCTCGCACCCGGACGTCGCCGAGGCCGCCGTCGTCGGCGCCACCGACGAGACCACCGGCCAGGCCGTCGTCGCGTTCGTGATCCTGCGCGGCGGCCACGAGCAGGGCCCCGACACGGTCAAGCAGCTGCGCGACCACGTCGGCAAGGAGATCGGCCCCATCGCCAAGCCGAGGTCGATCATGGTGGTGGCGGAGCTGCCGAAGACCCGCTCCGGCAAGATCATGCGCCGCCTGCTGCGCGACGTCGCCGAGAACCGCCCCACCGGCGACGTCACCACCCTCACCGACTCCACGGTGATGGACTCCATCCGCACCGGCATGGGCGCCTCCTCCGCCGAGTAGCGGGGGCCGTCACGGCATCTCCACCGCACCCGCCCCGGGCCACGGCCCGGGGCGGGTGCGCGTGCGGCACCCTCGGACGCGTGCACCGCTCCCGCTCCGCCCACCGCTCCCGGGCGACCACCGTCGCCGTGACCGTCGCCGTCACCGCCGGTGCCGTCGTCGTCGCCGCCCCCGAGCGGTTCGGGCTGGCGGACGCGCGCCCGTTCGTGTGGGCGGTGCCGTTCCGGGTGCCGCTGGGTCTGGGGCTGGCGGGTGTCGCCGGCGTCCTCGGGCTGGCCGGGCTGCGGTGGCGCCGTGCGCTGCCGGCGGCCGCCGCGGTCGCGGTGGTCGCCGCGGCCTCCCTGACCGTCACGGCCCACCGCGGGCTGTCCGCCGGTGAGCTGCCGCCCGCCCGCGACGGCGACGTCACCGTCCTGGCCTCCAACGTGCTGCACGCGCGCGCCGACCGGGGCGCGGTCGCCGGGCTCGTCGTGGACACCGGCGCGCAGGTGGTCTCCCTGCCGGAGGCGACCGAGGCGTACGCGCGGGACGTCGCGGCGCGGGTGCAGGCCGCCTCCGGGCGCAGCCTGCAGGTCTTCTTCACCGGCGACCGCGGCGGGCGCTCCCGGGAGGGCACCGCGCTGCTGGTGGACGCCGCGCTGGGCGAGTACCGGCAGACCGACGACTTCGCCGGCTCGCCCACCGCCGTCACCACGGCCGTGCCGGTGGACGGCGACGGCCCGCCGCTCGCGGCCGTGCACACCACCGCACCCGTGCCCGGGCAGCTGGAGCAGTGGTCCCGGGAGGTGCCCGCCGCGGCCGCGTGGTGCGCCGCGAACCCCGGGGCGCTGGCCGCGGGTGACTTCAACGCCACCGCCGACCACCCGGGCCTGCCCGGCGGGTGCGTGGACGCCGGGGCGGCCACCGGCACCGGCGCGCGCGGCACCTGGCCGGTGGACGTGCCGGCCGTGCTGGGCGCCAGGATCGACCACGCCCTCGCGGACGGCTCCGCGTGGGAGGCCGTCGGCACGAGCGTGCGCGAGGTCCCCGGCACCGACCACCGCGCCGTGGTGGCCCGCTGGCGCCCCGCCTCCTGACCCCGCTCCCCCCTGATCCCCCGCCGACCCCCGCGGTGATCAAGGAAGTGGCAACTTCCTTGATCACCGCGGGGGAGAAGGGGAGGGGGGTCACGGCGGGTGCGGGTGCACCCGGGTTCCCGTGACGGCGGTGCGCCGCCCGGCGGACACCGGGCGCACAGGAACGGGATCTTGTCCGGAAAGCCCCCCGGAAGGGGGGTCCTCCCCCTAGGGTCGGGCTTCGGCCGGTGATCGTCCCCCTGTGCGGAACCGGCCTCGGCGTCGCCGCCGGTCCCCCCGCCGGCGGCGACGCGACCCCGCCCCGCACCCGCGCGCCCTCCCCGGCCGCCCCGTAGGGTTCTCCCGGCACACCGGCACCGCGCGCGGTGGCTGTGAGGAGGACCCATGACAACCCTGGACGGCCGCGGCTCCACGGCGGCCTCGGCGAAGGCCGCGACGAGCACGGTGCCCGAGCGCACCGTCGGCCAGCTGGTGGCCGACGCCACCAAGGACGTGTCCGAGCTCGTGCGCTACGAGGTGGCGCTCGCCAAGGCGGAGATCACCGCCGACGTGAAGAACGGCGCCCTGGGCGGTGCGCTGTTCGCGGTGGCCGGCGTCCTCGGCTTCGTCGCGTTCGTCTTCCTCGGCGTCACCGTCGCCTACGCCCTCGTCGAGGGCGCCGGCTGGCCGGTGTGGCTGGCGTTCCTGGTGGTGGCCGCCGCGATGCTCCTCGTCGCCGGTGCCCTGGCCGCCGTCGGCTTCGGCCGCGTGAAGAAGGTCGGCCCGCCGCAGCGCACCATCCGCTCCACCAAGGAGACCGTCGCCGCCGTCAAGGCGTCGGCGTCCGGCAAGCCCGTCGCCAAGACGATCCCCGGCTCCACCGCCGCCGGGCGCACCAGCATCGGGCACTGACGCGGCCTGCCGTGGCCGCGCCCGCCACCGACGTCTCGGCGGTCCTCGTCGAGGGGCCGTGGCGGCACCGCCTCGTCGCGGCCCACGGCGCCCGCTTCCACGTCGCCGAGCTCGGCGACGGGCCCCTCGTGCTGCTCCTGCACGACTTCCCGCAGTTCTGGTGGGCCTGGCGCGCCCAGCTCGTCGCGCTCGCCGCTGCCGGGTACCGCGCCGTCGCCATGGACCTGCGCGGCTACGGCGCCAGCGACAAGCCGCCGCGCGGCTACGACACCGTGACGTCCGCGGCCGACGTCGCGGCCCTGGTGCGGGCCCTCGGCGAGCACGACGCCTTCGTCGTCGGCCACGGCGTCTCGGGCCGCACCGCGTGGGCGCTGCCGTCTCTGCACCCGCAGCAGGTGCGGGGCATCGCGGTCGTCGGCGCCGCCCACCCGCTGCTGTCGCGGCACGTGCTGCGCGAGCGGCTGCGCGGTGACGGGGCGGTCCCGGCGGGCGCCCGCACGACGGCCGTGGCGCTGGCCCGCCAGCTCCCGGTCCTGCCCGAGCACCGCCTCGTCCACGGCGACGGCGTGGAGCGGGTGCTGCGGGCCGCCTCGGCGCCGGGCTGGCCGCGGCAGGAGGACGTCGAGCGCTACACCGAGGCGATCCGGGTGCCGTTCGTGGCGCACTCGGCGCTGGAGTACCACCGCTGGATCGCCCGCTCGGCGGTGCGCGCCGACGGCCGGCGGCTGGCGGCGGCGCTGCGCGGCGGCGTGGACGTGCCGGTGCTGCAGCTGCGCGGGGAGCTGGACCCCACGGTGGGGGAGGGTGCCCTGACCGCCGCCGCGCGGTACGCGCACGGCCCGCACCGCGTCGTGCAGGTCCCGGGTGCCGGGCACTACGCGCCCGAGGAGGCGCCCGACCGCGTCACCGCCGCCCTCACCGGCTGGCTCGACCGCCCCTGACCCCGCTCCCCTCCAGGGCGGAAACCATCGTTTCCGCCCTCCGAAGGCGCCCCGCAGGGGCGGAAACAATGGTTTCCGCCCGGGAGAGGAGGGGGAGGGGTCAGCCCGCGGTGCAGGCGCCGGTGGGCACCTCGGCGGTCGAGGTGCCGGCCTCGGCGAGCACGGCGTCCAGCTCCACCGGGGTCAGCGCGTACCCGGTGTACGGGTCGTCCAGGCTCTTGGCGAACACGACACCCGCCACCTCCCCGTCCTCGGTGAGCAGCGGCCCGCCGGAGTTGCCCGGCTGCACCTGCGAGTACACCGAGTACACCCGGCGCACCACGTCCGCGGTGTCGTACACGTCGCGGCCCTGCGCGCTGAGCACCTGCCGCACCCGCGCGGTCGCCAGCGTGTACGGCCCGTCCAGCGGGAAGCCCGCCACCACGGCGGCGTCCCCCCGCTCCAGCTCCGGCGAGCGCGGCAGCGCCGGCACGTCCAGGCCCGGCACGTCCAGCACCGCCAGGTCCCGCGCCGGGTCGTACGCCACGACGGTCGCCGGGTAGCGGCGCCCGGCGCCCTGCGGCTGCACCAGGGGGTCGTCCACGCCGGCGACGACGTGGGCGTTGGTGACCACCCGCGCCGAGCCGCCCACGCGCCCGGCGACGAAGCCGCTGCCCTCCAGGCCGCGCGAGCAGTCGTCCGCCACGCCGGTGACCTTCACGACGCCGCCCTGCGCGGCCCGCAGCCCGGGGGTGTCGGGCACGGCGGCGGCGGGCGGGTCCACCGGTGCGATCGGCTCGGCGTCCAGCCCGGCGAACACGCGCGGGAACCCGTTGGCCTGCGCCGCGGCCCACACGCGCCCGACGAACGCGCTGGCGTCCCCCGGCACGGTCGCGTCCACGGCCCGCACGACCCGGGAGCCGTCCACCGCCGACACCACGGCCGGCAGGGGCGCGGTCAGTGCCGCACCGGCCACCACCCACACCACCAGCAGCGTCGCCACCCCGGCGGCGACGGCGCCGAGGCCGGCGTCCAGCAGCCGCGCCGGCCGGGAGCGCACCCCGCGGCGCAGCCGCAGCGCGACCGCGCTCAGCAGCAGCCGGCCCACCACCGCCAGCGCCAGCGTGCCCAGCACCACGACGAGCGCGGGACGCACCCCGGGGGGCCAGTCATCCACGGCCCGCGGCAGGAGCACCACGCCGGCGGCCGCGCCGCCGACGAGCCCGGCGAGACCGGCCAGGCCCACCACCAGGCCCTCCCGGTACCCGGCGGCCAGCTGCGCCAGCAGCAGCGCCACGAGCAGCAGGTCCAGGACGGTGGAGCCGCTCACGGGGTGCCCGCGCCGCGCGCCCACCGCAGCGCCTCGTCGAGGGTGAGCTCGGCGGCGCCCGCCGCGCCGCCCACCGGGTCCTCCGCCGGGAGCAGGTCGCCCAGGGCGAGCACCCGCACGAGGACCTCCGCGGTGAACCCCCACACCAGCATGCCGCGCACCGCGAACGCCGGGCCGGCGTACCCGCCGGGGCCGCGCAGCCGCCGCCGCGCCGCGGGCGCCAGCAGCTCCGGCAGCGGCACCCGCTCCACGCGCGCCACCTCCGCGGCGTCGCGCACCCCGACGGGCCCGGGCTCGCGCCAGTGCGCCACCACGGGCGTCACGGCGTGCTGCGAGTGCGCCAGCAGCAGCCGCGGCAGCTCGCCGAGGACGTCGACGCCCGCGGGGTCCAGGCCGGTCTCCTCGGCCGCCTCGCGCAGCGCGGTGGCGGCGGGGGAGGGGTCGCCGGGGTCGCTGCGCCCGCCGGGGAAGGCGACCTGCCCGGAGTGCTGGCGCAGGGTGCCGGCGCGCTCGGTGAGCAGCACCTCCGGCCCGGCGGGGCCGGAGGAGAACAGCACGAGCACCGCGGCGGGGCGCGCGCCACCGGTGGGGGCGCGGCGGTCGTCGCGCCAGCGGAGGTCGTCGGCGGTGACGGTGGGCAGCCGTTCGGCCAGCGGGCGCAGCCACCCGGGCAGCACCCGCGCCCCGCTCACGGGGCGACCGGGACCGCTGCGGCGCCGGCGGCGTCCGCGTCGGCCACGGGGGCGGCCGGGCCGCGCACGAGCTTCGCCGCGCGCACCGGGTCGGTCTCCCCGGTGCCGTACGACGGGCACAGCCGCGCCACCGGGCACGCCCCGCACGCCGGCTTGCGGCTGTGGCAGGTGCGGCGCCCGTGGAAGATCATCCGGTGGTTGAACATGGTCCAGTCCTTGCGCGGCAGCAGCTGCGCGAGGTCGGACTCCACCTTCACCGGGTCCTCGTGGCGGGTGAAGCCGAGCCGGCGCGAGAGGCGGCCCACGTGGGTGTCGACCGTCAGCCCGGGAACGCCGAACGCGTCGCCGAGGACGACGTTGGCGGTCTTGCGCCCCACGCCCGGCAGCCGCACGAGGTCGTCCAGCCGGGCGGGCACCCGCCCGCCGTGGTCGGCCACCAGCGCCGCCGACAACCGCAGCAGCGAGTCGGCCTTGGCGCGGAAGAAGCCGGTGGGCTGCACGACGGCCTCCAGCTCGGCGCGGTCCGCGCCGGCCAGGTCCACCGGTTCGGGCCAGCGCGCGAACAGCTGCGGGGTGACCGTGTTGACCCGCGCGTCGGTGCACTGCGCGGACAGCACGGTGGCCACCAGCAGCTCGAAGGGCGTGCTGAAGTCCAGCTCGCAGTGGGCGTCGGGGTACCGCTCCGCCAGCAGCCGGTGCACCCTGCGGGCGCGGCGGGTGCGCGCGAGGGAGGTCTCGCCGTCGGCGTCGAGGGCGGGGCGGGACGTGCTGCTCACACCGGCGAGGGTACGTGCCGCCCCGGACACCGGCCGGGTGCGAGCGGGTGACGGCGGCGCGCGAGCGGGTGACGCGCACCGCGGCGCGGTCAAGGGCGCCGCCGCCGGGGACGACACGACGGCCATGCCAGCACGAGACGGGGACCCGCAGACCCCGCCCACCGCCACCGCCACCCTCGGCGCGCCCGTCCCGGACGAGCTGCCGCAGCTGCCGAGCCTGCCGGAGCTGCTCGCCCGCCTGGCCGCCGTGCCCGCCGCCCCCGGCGAACCGCACGACGCGTCCCTGGTGGACCACGAGCTGCAGGAGCTGCCGCTGCTCGCGCTGCGCCGCCGCCGCGAGCTGCTGCTGGAGGAGGTGCGCCGCGCCGGGCACTGGTCGCGCCTGCTGCGCGCGCGCCGCGACCTGCTGGTGGCCGCGACCGTCGGCACGGACGCGCTGGAGGTGCCCGTGGAGGCCGGCGCCCACGGCGGCCCGCTGGAGGCGCACCTGGCCGCGCACCTGCCGCCGCCCTCGCCCGCCGGAGCCCTGCCCGCCGTCGCCGACCCCAACGACGTCCTGCGCGGGCTGGTGCTGGCCGGCGACTCCGGCGGCGACCTGGCCGGGCAGCTGCGCGCGCTGGCCACCGCGGCCCGCCGCCTGGGCGCCTACGAGGACGCGCTGGAGCAGGAGCTGGAGCTCGTCACCGAGGTGCTGCTGCGCCGCTACCGCCACCTGGTGGCCCCGTCCCGCGCCACGTGCTGACGCCGGCGGCGGGCACCGCCCGGGCGGCGGCGGGCACCGCCCGGGCGTGACCCGCCGCGACCGGCCGAGCCTCCCGGGACGCCGTGCGGCAGACTGAGGCGCGGTGCGCCCAGCCGGGGCGCGCGGCAGCACGGGAGGTCACTCGGTGGAGCACGCGCAGAGCGGCGGCGTCACGGACGCCGAGAGCCTGGGGGACGTCGTCCGCCGCGCCCCGCTGTTCGCCGCCCTGGACGACGACGCCTCCGCCGAGCTCCTGGAGTCCATGGAGGCGGTCCACCTGGAGCGCGGCGAGCAGGTGTTCGCCGAGGGCGAGCCCGGCGACCGCGTCTACGTGGTGCGCACCGGCAAGATCAAGCTGGTGCGCAGCTGGCCCGACGGCCGGGAGAACCTGCTGGCCGTCATGGGCCCGGGGGAGATGTTCGGCGAGCTGTCGCTGTTCGACCCCGGCCCGCGCACCAGCTCGGCGCGCGCGGTCTCCGAGGCGGACCTGATCGCCCTGCAGCACGACGACATGATGGCCTGGCTGACCCGCCGCCCCGAGGTCGCCAAGCACCTGCTGCAGGCGCTGGCGCAGCGACTGCGCCGCACCAACGTCACCCTGGCCGACCTCGTCTTCACCGACGTGCCCGGCCGGGTCGCGAAGGCGCTGCTGGACCTCTCCCGCCGCTTCGGCCGCCCCATCGCGGACGGCCTGCTCGTGGCGCACGACCTGACGCAGGAGGAGCTGGCCCAGCTGGTGGGCGCCTCCCGCGAGACGGTGAACAAGGCGCTGGCGGACTTCGCGTCCCGCGGCTGGCTGCGCCTGGAGGCGCGGGCGGTCGTGCTGCACGACGTCGAGCGGCTGACCCGCCGGGCCCGCTGAGCCCCACCGGGACCTCAGCCGGGCAGGTCCACGCCGAGGTGGGCCAGGTGGGCGCGCACGGAGGTGCGGGCCGCCTCCTCCAGGGCACCTTCGAGCGGTCCGTGCACCGCGACGGCGACGGCGGCGACGTCCGCCGCCCCCGCCTCCACGGCGGTGCGCACCTGCTCCAGGCGCTCCAGGCGGTGCGCGAGCTGGGCGGCCAGCGCGGCGCGGGCGTCGCGGCGGGCGGGGCCGTGACCGGGCAGCAGCACCGCCAGGGGCGCGCCGGCGTCCAGGGTGAGCAGCCGCCGCAGGGAGGCGAGGTGCTCGCCGAGGTCGCCGCCGTCGGCCAGGGCGGTGCTGCCGCGTCCCAGGACGGTGTCGCCGGTGAGCAGGGACCCCTCGTCGGGCACCAGCAGGGACAGGGAGTCCGCGGTGTGCCCGGGGGTGCGCAGCAGCCGCAGCCCCAGCCCGTCCACGTCGAGCTCGTCGCCGTCGGCGGCGTCGGCGGCGCGCAGCACCGGCGGCGAGCCGGCCGCGGCCGCGAAGGCGTCGGCGCCGCCGGCGTGGTCGTCGTGGTGGTGGGTGGTCACCACGAGCGCGCAGCGCAGGTCCAGGCCGGTGAGGTGCTCCAGGAGGTCGGCGCGGTGCGCGGCGTCGTCGGGACCGGGGTCGACGACGACCGCGTCCCGGGCGCCCGGGGCGGCGAGCACCCAGGTGTTCGTGCCCTCCAGCGTCATCGGCCCCGGGTTCGGCGCGAGCAGGCAGGTGGCCCGGTCGGTGACCGGCCCACCCGCCCACGCGCCGGGCGCCGCACCGGGCGTCAGGAGCGCACCCGCACGGTGATCTCGACCTCCACGGGGGAGTCGAGGGGCAGCACGGCCACGCCCACGGCGCTGCGGGCGTGCCGGCCGGCGTCGCCGAGCACCTGCCCGAGCAGTTCGCTGGCCCCGTTGGCGACCGCGGGCTGGCCGGTGAACGCCGGGTCGCTGGCGACGAACACGACGACCTTCACGACGGCCTCGATCGCGTCGAGGCCGCCCGCGGCGCCCGCGGCGGCGGCCAGCGCGTTGAGGGCGGCGGTGCCGGTGAGCTGCCGGGCGGTCTCGGGGTCGACGAGCCCGTCGCCCTGGCCGACCTTGCCGGTCAGGGGCAGCTCGCCGCCGGTGAACGGCAGCTGCCCGGAGGTGTGCACGAGGTCGCCGGAGCGCACCGCCGGCACGTACGCGGCCACGGGGGCCGGCACGTCCGGCAGCTCCAGGCCGAGGGCGGCGAGGCGCCCGGTGTGCGTGGTGCTCACGCGCCGGTGGGGCGCTTGAGGTAGGCGACGAGGCCGTTGCCGTCCGGGCCGGTCACCACCTGCACGAGCTCCCAGCCGTCGGAGCCCCACTGGTCCAGGATCTGCTTCGTCGCGTGGACGATGAGCGGGACGGTCGCGTACTCCCAGGTCGTCATGTCCGCCACCGTAGTGGCGCCCGGCCCGGTGCGCGGGGCGCCCGTCCCGCTCGTGCGGGCTCAGACGGCCTGCAGCACGTCCCCGTCCGCACCGGCGGGGGCGCTGGTGCCCGAGCCGGTGACGGTGCCGGCGGCGGTGGCCAGGTGCGCGTCGCGCGCGGCCTCCAGCAGGCGCTGCCAGGAGCGCACGTTCGGGCGGCGCTTGAGCAGCGCGCGCCGCTCCCGCTCGGTCATGCCGCCCCACACGCCGAACTCGACCCTGCTGTCGAGGGCGTCCGCGAGGCACTCGGTGCGCACGGGGCACCCCCCGCAGATCGCCTTCGCGCGGTTCTGCGCCGAACCCTGCACGAACAGCTCGTCGGCCTCCGCGGACTTGCACGCCCCGCGAGCGGCCCACTCCAACGTCCACACCATCGACGGTCCTTCCCCGTCACGCCTCCTCGCGGACCACCGCGCCGCGGTGGTTCCCCCCGGAGGAGGCGACCCTGTGAATCCCCCTGACGGCCCCCGAGGGGGCGTTCCAGCAGCGTAAGGTCGGCCGGCCGCGTCGCGTCAGAGCCATTCGGCACCAGAACCGCTAGTCCGTCAGGACTAGTCCCGCTCACGCAGCGTGCCCGGTGGCCCCCCTCGGGGGGGCGTGGCGGTGGCGTCGTGCGGAGCGCTCGTGGAGGTCCTGCGAGTGCGGGGACTCGGCGTCATCTCCCCTTACCCTGCTGGTATGGCGTCTGGTTCCACGCACCGCCCCGTCTTCCGGCTGCTCGGTGCCTTCACGGCGGTCAGCGCTGCCGCGGGGGTCCTGGCGGCGGGCCTCGTCGTGCCCGCCGTGGCGGCCACCGGCGCCGCTGCCCGCACGGGGGTCGAGGTCTTCAACGAGCTGCCCTCCGACCTCGGCGACCAGAAGCTGTCGGAGGCCACGACGATCCGCTGGTCGGACGGCTCGGTCATGGCGCGCGTGTACGACCAGAACCGCTCGGTGGTCTCCTTCGACCAGATCGCCCCGGTGATGCGCGACGCGATCGTCGCCATCGAGGACTCCCGCTTCTACGAGCACGGCGCGGTCGACGTCAAGGGCATCGCCCGCGCGCTGGTGTCCAACGCCGGCGGCGGCAGCACGCAGGGCGCCTCCACGCTGACGCAGCAGTACGTGAAGAACGTCCTGGTGGAGCAGGCCGTGGAGGAGGGCGACGCGGAGGCGGCCGCCGCCGCGGTCGACGCCGACGGCGTGGACGGCTACGCCCGCAAGCTGCGCGAGATGAAGCTCGCGGTGGGCGTGGAGAAGGAGATGAGCAAGGACGAGATCCTCGCCGCCTACCTGAACGTCGCCTACTTCTACAACAACGTGTACGGCATCGAGGCCGCCGCCCAGTACTACTTCTCCAAGCCGGCCTCGGAGCTGGCGCTGCACGAGGCGGCCCTGCTGGCCGGCCTGGTGCAGAACCCCGCCGGCTACAACCCGGTGGAGAAGGAGGAGGCGGCGATCGGCCGCCGCAGCGTCGTGCTGGACCGCATGCTGGAGCTCGGCAAGATCGACCAGGCCGCCCACGACGCGGCCGTGGCCGCACCGCTCGGCCTGAACGTGCAGCCGTCCCGGCAGGGCTGCATGGCTGCGGGGTCGGCGGCGTACTTCTGCGACTACGTCACCCACGTCATCGCCCAGGACCCGGCGTTCGGCGAGACGGTGGAGGAGCGCGAGGAGCTGCTGCGCCGCGGCGGGCTGAGCATCACGACCACCCTGGACAAGCGGGTGCAGGCCATCGCCCAGGAGGCCGTGAACGCGGGCGTGAACCCGGGGCAGCCGGCGCGCGCGGCGGCCTCCGTCGTGGAGCCGGGCAACGGCAAGATCCTCGCGATGGCGCAGAACACCACGTACTCGCCCGACGAGGACGTCGTGGGCCAGACCACGCTGAACTACAACGTCAGCCGAGACATGGGGGGTACGGAAGGGTTCCAGCAGGGTTCCACGTTCAAGCCCTTCACGCTCGCCACCTGGCTCAAGTCGGGCCGCTCCCTGGACTCGGTGGTGGCATCGCCCAGCCGAGGCAACGACCCCTTCAGCGCCTTCACGCGTTGCGGGGAGAAGCTCCGTGGTGACACGTACCCGTACGGCAACTCCGAGGCCAGCAGTTCCGGCTCGATGACGGTGCGCGAGGCGACGGCGAGGTCCGTCAACACGGCGTACGTCTCGATGGAGAAGCAGCTCGACCTGTGCGACATCGCTGCGACCGCCCAGTCGCTCGGCATCTACAAGGGGGCCCCCAGCCCTGAGGACACGACCGGTCCCGACACGCTGGAACTGGACCGCTTGCCGTCGATGACGCTGGGAACCAACCAGGTGACACCCCTGGCCGTCGCCGGCGCCTACGCGGCGTTCGCCGCCGAGGGCACGTTCTGCAAGCCCACCGCGATCATGGAGGTTCTCGACACCGAGGGCAACCCGCTGCCGGTGCCGTCCGCGGACTGCAAGCAGGTGCTGGACCCGAACGTGGCCCGCAACGTCACCGAGGCGCTGGAAGGGGGTTGGCAGAGGGGCACCGGCGCTTCGGTACGGCGCCTCGGACTGCTCGACGGCCGCCCCGTGGCGAGCAAGACCGGTACCACGAACGACAGCCAGAACGTCTGGTTCGCTGCCTACACCCCGCAGATGGCGGCGGCGGTGTGGGTCGGGCACCACCAGGGCGTCAAGTCGCTGAACGGCGAGCGCATCAACGGCAAGCGTTACCGCCGCGTGTACGGCGCGACGATCCCCGGCCCGATCTGGGCGAACATCGTCGGCCCCGCCGCCGAGGCGCTGGGCCAGCCGGTGAAGGACTTCACCCCGGGCACGAACGAGGGTCTGCGCACCACGACCACCAGCAACCGCGTGAAGGTGCCGAACGTCGTCGGCCGCAGCGTCTCCTCGGCCACCCGGGTGCTGGAGGACGCCGGGTTCAAGGTCAGCGTGTCCTCGCGACGGATCACGTCGTCGATCGGCGAGGGCCTGGTGGCGCGGCAGAGCGCCTCGTCCGCCCGGCCGGGTACGACCATCACCCTGACCCGCAGCGCGGGCCGGCCGGCGCCGGAACCGGAGCCGGAGGAGACGACCGAGGCGCCGGAGCCCACCTCGCAGGCGCCGGAGCCGTCGGAGAGCACGACGCCGGCCGCGTCGGGCGTGGAGCTGCCCGAGGGGGTCGCCGAGGAACTGGAGCGGGGGCTGGAGGACCTGCGGGGGATGCTGCCGACGCCGCAGGCCGACCGCGGCTGATCTCCCGCTGATCCGCGCACGACGAAGGGGTGGGCCCGGACGGGCCCACCCCTTCGTCGTGCCCTGGGGGCGTCAGGCGTTCAGGCGCGCCCGCACGGCGGTGGAGACGCGCTTGCCGTCGGCGCGGCCGGCGACCTGCGGCTTGAGGCGGGACATGACGGCGCCCATGGCGCCCATCCCGGTCAGTCCCTCGCCGGAGGCGATGAGGACGGCCTCGTCGACGAGCTCGCCCAGCTCCTCGTCGGTGAGGGGGGTGGGCAGGTACGTCTCGACGACGCCGAGCTCGGCGCGCTCGCGCTCGGCCTGCTCGGTGCGGCCGGCGGCCTCGTACGCGTCGGCGGCCTCGCGGCGCTTCTTCGCCTCCCGCTGCAGCACGGTGACCACCTCGTCGTCACCGAGGGTGCGGGCGGACTTGCCGGCGACCTCCTCGCCGCGGACCGCGGTGAGGACCATGCGCAGGGTCGCGGAGCGCAGCTCGTCGCGCGCCTTCATGGCGGTGGTCAGGTCGGTCTGCAGGGTGTCCTTGAGGCTCACGGGGACGATCCTCCCACCGGCGTCCAGCGGGTTCCCGGTGGCGGGCGGTGCCAGGATGGGGCGATGCCGCAGCACAGCGTCCTGAAGCCGCTCGCCGTCACCGCGGGGGCCGCCGCCCTCACGGGGGCTGCCGGGGTGGCGTACGCCGCCGGGTACGAGGTGCGGGCGTTCACGTTGCGCCACGCGGTGGTGCCGGTGCTGCCGCTGGGGCGGGCACCGCTGCGGGTGCTGCACCTGTCGGACCTGCACCTGGTGCCGAGCCAGCGGGTGAAGCGGGAGTGGGTGCGTTCCCTGGCGGAGCTGGAGCCGGACCTGGTGGTGACGACGGGCGACAACCTGGCCGACATGGAGGCCGTGCCGGCGGTGCTGGACACGTACGCGGGGCTGCTGGAGCGCCCGGGCGTGTTCGTGCTGGGGTCGAACGACTACTGGGCGCCGGAGCCGCGCAACTGGGCGGCGTACCTGTGGCGGAAGTCGGCGCCCGAGGACGTGCAGGGCACCCGCCTGCCCACGGACGACCTGGTGCGCGGCTTCACGGACGCCGGCTGGCTGGACCTGGACAACGCCCGCGCCCGCCTGACGGTGCGGGACGTGGACTTCGAGTTCGTCGGCGTGGACGACCCGCACCTGCGCTACGACCGCTACGAGGACGTCGCGGGCCCGGCCGCCGCGGACACGGACCTGACGGTGGGTGTCACGCACGCCCCGTACCGGCGGACCCTGGACGCGATGACGTCGGACGGGGCGTCCCTGCTGATCGCCGGGCACACCCACGGCGGGCAGGTGTGCCTGCCGGGCTACGGGGCGCTGGTGACGAACTGCGACCTGCCGCGCGAGCAGGCGAAGGGCCTGTCCCGCTGGTCGGCGGGCGGGCACGACGCCTGGTTGCACGTCTCGGCGGGCCTGGGCACCTCCCCGTACTCGCCGTTTCGCTTCGCGTGCCGGCCGGAGGCGACGCTGCTGGAGCTGGTGCCGGTGCGCTGAGGCGCCCCGCACCCGGGCGCGGGAAGGGTGGTGCGGAGCACCCCTGCGGGTCGGCTAGACTCGTACCCGTTGCCCACGGGGTGTGGCGCAGCTTGGTAGCGCGCTTCGTTCGGGACGAAGAGGCCGCAGGTTCAAATCCTGTCACCCCGACCAGCAAGACCGCAGGTCAGAGGCCCGGCACCGCGTCAGCGGGGCCGGGCCTTCGTCATGCGCGTGACCAACTGCGTGACTGTCTCCTGAGTGCGTCGCTTAGGGGCGGCGGCTACCCGATGACCCATCCAAGTCGTACACTTTCCTGTACCACTAGCCGATGGAGGGGTCATGGCCATCACCGTCACCGAAGCCCGAGCGCGCCTCTTCCCGCTCATCGAGCAGGTCAACGACGACCAGGCCGCCGTGGAGATCACCTCCAAGAAGGGGACGGCCTACCTGGTTTCCGAGGACGAGTACCTGTCGCTGCGTGAGACGGTCTACCTCCTGCGGTCTCCGCGCAACGCCGAGCGGTTGCGGGAGAGCCTCGCTGAGGCCCGCAGCGGGGGAGCGCAGCCACGAGACCTCGTCCAGCCCGGGGCCACCCCACCTGCTGAGGCGTGAAGGTCGCGTTCACCTCCCACGGTTGGGAGGACTACTGCAGTTGGAGCGCTGACCGAAAGACGCTGCAGAAGATCAACCGCATGATCGAGGAGTCGTGGCGCGATGCCGGCCAGGGCATCGGCAAGCCCGAACGACTTTCCGGTGACCTGGCCGGTCTGTGGTCGAGGCGCATCACTGACGAGCACCGCCTCGTCTACGAGGTCGTCGACGGTGCCGTGGTCGTCCACCAGGCGCGCTACCACTACTGACGACGCTCGAGTAGCCCTAACTGGGGTCAGGGCGATGCTGTGAGAACTTTCTCTACTCCGTCAAGGCGGCGGGCGAAGCCCGCCGCTGGCCGCCGGGCGTCTCACCACCCTGCGCGCGGCCTAGCGGCCGTGCTCGCGCGGCTCACCCCCGGGGCCAGCGAGGCTATGTGCTGCCATCACCACAGTGGATGGAGACGGCTGTGCGTGGTGAGTGGTACCAGGGGCTCCCGCCCCTGGACCCCGGCGGCGCTGTACAGATGCGCGGAGTAGTTCGACGCAGCGCTGGGTTGGTCACCGCGCATCTGCACACCGCTTCGAGACTGGCGGATCGGCTACGCAGCTAAAGCCGTTGCCTAACGACACGGATTTGCGCTGCATGCCCACCGTCAAGATGGTTTCCGCAGTTTCGCAGAATCTCAAACGGCCCGTAGGTGCCCTTCTAGGCGCGGCCTCTGTGCTCCGCCACCTTGCATGGGTAGAACCACCAGTCCAGCAAGAGCGTATGTAAGTTCATCCTCGGGAAGTCGAAGAACATTGCAGATCTTATTCAATCGCCAGCCATCCTCTCTTGCCATAGCCAGCACCTGCTTCAATAGGCTCGACTGCTCATGCGCAATCCCATGAGGCTCACTGGTTCGATACCCACGCTTGGTCAGTTCTATGAACCATGACCGGTACTGCCAGTCGGAGATGTAACGCAGCTGATGCAGGCGCTTGACCATTGCGGCAGCCGAAACCTTCCATAGTTTCTTGAGGGTCATCACATCCGCAAGGGAGAGTTGACCGCGAATACTCGCCTGCACTCCTGTTGCGGGCATTAATAGGTCGCTAGCGAACTGATTGGCCTGCACCTCGAAAATCTTCTGACCGGCAGTGCTTATATCTTGGTGCATGCACAGATGACCAAGCTCATGTGCCAAGTCGAAGCGCAGCCGCTCCGCGCTCTTATCTGGATTCAGGAAGATATACGGACGTCCTTCCCCCCAGAAAGAGAAGGCGTCGACCTCGTGATCACCTGGCTGTAGAGAGAAGACCCGTGCTCCGTGGCTCTCTACTAGAGCCAGCATGTCTGCAATTGGACGATCACTCAGATTCCAAAGACGACGAAGTGCGGTCGCCGACGCGGTTGGGTCTGGGTCATCTACGGAGAAATGAGGTACAAGATCGCTGATGGCGGGTAGGTCAGGGTGGGGTGTGTCGTATTCTCTGTCCATCCAAGATGAAAAGGTTTGTGCCAGTCTTGCGCTCGACAAGACGCGCCGTGTCTGGCGGGCTCCAAGGCTGGAAAGTGCACGAAAGCTAACTGACCGCTCGGAAAGCTCGGGCAATCCCTCGCCAAGAAAGAAGTCGATCGGGAAGTCAAGGACCTGCGAAATTCTTTCGAGAGGGGGGTTGTCAACGCGACCCGCTTCCCAATCGGTCACAGCGCGACGCGAAACCCCGCAAGCACTCGCCAATCCTTCTTTCGTCATCCCGCGGCGTTCGCGTGCCAGAGTGAGCGAGTCTGGGTTGAAGTCAGTCACTGTTACCGCGTCGTCCCACCTTGATTTCGGGAACCTCAGACTCCTGGAAGTCGGGGGCTACCGGGGTCACTGCATGATCAAGCGTCAGGGGCGTGAAGAGAATACGCATAGCCCATTGATTGATGCGAGCGGTCTCGCCGCCCACCGGGAGGGACAGTTCTGAGTACAACTTTCCCTCCCGAGCATTGGAAAGAAAAAACCAAGTGTCGCAGTTCTCGTCAGTGATGTCCTCCGTATCCGCGATGCTGGGCAAGTCGAACAGCAACTGGCCCTGACGGTTCTGGATGACTCGCTTGGTTGTCTTCGGTCCACGGGCTCTTGTGACGCAAGGGTCGCGGAACCCTTTTACTCCAGTAAAGGGGTCGCTCCCTACGACAGCAATGGCAATCCGCTGTTTGGGACTGAAGACAGTCTCGTAGTTTCCAGTGCTGCCGATCTCCCAGCCTCGGGATTCGCCGATGCAAAGAGCGCGAAGGGCTGCCAGGGTTTCAGCCCACATCTTCTGGCCGGGGTAGGTCTTTGGGTGCATGGCCGTGCATGCGGCGCGACGGTCGTTTCCTTCTTGCAGGGCCGACAGGAAGAGGCCGGCTCGCAAGTCTCTGCTAGCAAGCTCGCGATCTGCGTCCTCGCCGGAGAACACGCGCGTGCGCGGCAGGTTCAATTCGGCGTTGGCTGTGCTCACGAGGAGGCTCCCATCATCGACTTCCTCAAACGCTACCACATATGAGGTCTCGTTTGAGGAAGCTGCGCCACGTCCGATGGCACTACCTTGACTAGGGATCGTACAGGTGTTCGAAGCCCCTGTCGAAGGTATACGAGTGGCGCCATGGCGGGTGGGTCGGCGCGGGCGCAGGGTGCGCGGGACATGCAAACCCGTCCGTCTACGCAGCCGACACGCTATGTCAGCGGAGTACGTCGGAGCCCAGGCGAAGCCTTTGTCGTAGCGGCAGTGAGTGTCAATCTGCGTGACAACGGGTCCAGACAAGCTGGAACGACTACGCCCCTTCCCGGAGCGGGGAGCAAGGGGATGGCGGAGTGTTGCGGACCTCCACAAAGCTTCGGGACGAAGAGGCCGCAGGTTCAAATCCTGTCACCCCGACCAGTACGAGAGGCCCGGCACCGCGAGAAGCGGTGTCGGGCCTTCGTCGTGTGCGGGACCGACCGGGGTGACTGCCATGGGGGAGGGGGCATGGCCGTCACCGCTGCGGAAGCCCGTGCTCGCCCCGGTGCGCTGCATCGAGCAGGTCGGCGGTGACCAGCCGGTCCGTCTCGCCACCGTCCTCGAGCCCACCGCGGAGCACGCGGTCGTCGTCGAAGCAGCACGGGAACGGCGGGTAGGCCGGGGCGGCCGGCGGAGCCCTGGAGGCGGCGTGGCCGGCGTTGCTCGACGTGTTCCAGCGGGTGGACCACGGGTGGATGCGCGTGGGCGCCGTCCCGCAGTTGCGGGAAGGTCTCGTCGAGCTCGCGTCGCGTCCGCCCTGCCTGGGCTGCGGGATCCCGTCAGCCGCCGAGGTCGGCCAGCCTGCCGGTGAGGAACTCCCGCTCTACGGAGTTCCCCGTCAGCAGCAGCGCCTCGGTGTAGGCGTCGCGGGCCTCACGGGTGCGGCCCAGGCGCCGCAGCAGGTCGGCCCGGGCGGCGGCGAGGTAGCCGTACCCGGCGAGCCGAGGTTCGGCGGCGAGAGGTTCCAGCGCCGCGAGCCCCGCCTCCGGGCCGTCGGCGAAACCCACCGCAACGGCCCGGTTGAGCGCCACCACGGGTGAGGGCCACACCCGCACGAGCAGGTCGTACAGGCCCACGACCTCGCGCCAGTCGGTGTCCGCCCACGACGGCGACTCGGCGTGCACGGCGGCGATGGCGGCCATCAGTGCGAACCGTCCCGGTGGCCTGTGCCGCAACGCCTCCCGGACCAGCGCGACGCCCTCGGTGACGGCGGAGCGGTCCCACCGGGAGCGGTCCTGCTCGGACAGCAGCAGCAGCCTGCCGTCGTCGCCGGTGCGGGTCTCGCGGCGGGCGTCGGTGAGCAGGACCAGCGCGAGCAGCCCCGCCACACCGGGGTCGCCGGGCAGCAGTTCCCGCAGCACCCGCGCGAGGTCCAGGGCGCGTTCGACGAGGTCGCGGCGCACGAGGTCGTCGCCGGCGGGGGCGGCGTGCCCGGTGGTGAACAGCAGGTGCACGACGGTGAGGACCGCACCCACCCGCTCGGGCAGTTCCGCGGCCGACGGGACCCGGTACGGGATGCCCGCGGCGGCGATCTTCTTCTTGCCGCGGGTGATGCGCGCGGCCATCGTGGGCTCGGCCACGAGGAACGCCCGCGCCACCTCCGCGGTGCTCAGCCCGCACACCAGCCGCAGGGTGAGCGCCACCCGGGTGTCGGGGGCGAGCGCGGGGTGGCAGCAGGTGAACACCAGCCGGAGCCGGTCGTCGGGGAACTCCTCGCCGTCGCGCTGTCCGGGCACTGGCTCCACCTGCTCGGGCAGCAGCATCGGCAGCGCCCGCCGGGCCGTGGCGGCACGGCGCTGCAGGTCGAGGCCGCGGCGGGTCGCGGCGGTGGTGAGCCAGGCGCCGGGGCGGGTGGGGATCCCGGTGGCCGTCCACGCGGTGAGGGCGGCGGTGTACGAGTCCTGCACGCACTCCTCGGCGAGGTCGAGGTCGCGGGTGACGCGCACCGCCGCGGCGAGCACGCGGGCCCACTCGCGGCGGTGCGCCTCGGCGACGGCGGCGGCGACCGCCACGGGCACGGCGGCCCCGCCGGTCACCCCGCCGCTCACCACCGTGCCCACCGCCGGCTCAGCCGAACGTCATGACGGGGCGGACCTCCACGCAGCCGGCGCCGGGGGCCACCGGGACCTGCCGCGCCAGGGAGACGGCCTCGTCGAGGTCGGCGGCCTCGACGACGTAGTACCCGCCCAGGGCCTCCTTCGTCTCCGCGAAGGGGCCGTCGGTGACGGTGTACCCGCCGTCGCCGTCACCGCGCACGGTCGTCGCGGTGGCGGTGGACTCCAGGGCCTCGCCGCCCAGGATCGCCGCGGCGTTGCGGACGGTGAACTCCTCGTGGGCGGCCATGACCTGTGCCATCTCGTCGGGGCCCATGGCGGCGTAGGTGGACTCCTCCTCGTGGATGAGGAGCAGGTACTGCGGCATCGTCGTTCCTCTCGTCGGGGGCCCCTCCCGGGCCCGCTGCATCCACGACGCGGTGGGCAGCCAGGATCGACAACCCCGGCCACGACGGGGTAGTGATCTGGATCACATTCGCCGCAATGCGCTGCCGCCGGTCCCCTCCGTGCGCAGTCTGCAGGATCCTCGCAGCCGTCTGATGGGCCCCTGGCGTCCTCGCCACCCCCTGCTGCTCACCACCCTCGCCCCACCGGCCGCGGTCGACTGCGCGGCCCGCGCGTCAGGCGACGGCCGTCCGCATCAGCCGGCGGGCGGCCTCACCGATGACGGCGCTGTAGGTGGGGTAGGCGAACTCGACGCTCGCCAGGGTCGCGACGTCGACGCCCGCGGCCATCGCCGTCGTGACGGCCTGCACGATCTCGACGGCTTCCTCTCCCACGGCGTGGGCGCCCAGCAGGACGTCGCGACGCCGGTCGGCGATCAGCTTGAGGAAACCTCGCGTGCGGTCGTCGATGACGGCGCGCTCCATCTCCGCGAACGGCACGGTCGCCACGAGGCACTGCGGGTCCCGCGCCCGCGCCTCGTCCTCGGTGAGCCCCACGCCCGCGTAGTCCGGGTCCGTGAAACCCCCCGACGGCAGCAGCAGGTGGGGGGTGCGGCGGGTCGCGCCCAGGACGGCGTTGGTGGCGGCGGCCTCCGCCTCGGCGTGGGCGGCCTGCACGAGCATCGACCGCCCGTTGGCGTCGCCCGCGGCGAACACGTGGGGAGCGGACGTGCGCAGGTGCTCGTCGACCGCGACGGCGGAGCGGTGGACCTCGATCCCGGCGGCCTCCAACCCCAACCCGTCCAGCGCCGCGGGCCAGCCGACGCTCATCACGACCGCGTCGAACGCCTCCTCGCACCGCGTACCACCCTGCGACCACGCCAGGTCGATCGCCCCGTCGGCGCGCCGGGACAGGGAGTGCACCGTGTCGATGCCCGTCGCCACCCGGACGCCCTGCTCCTCGAACGCCCGGTGCACGGCGCGCGAGACGTCGGCGTCGGCCGTCGGCAGGATCCGCGGGGCGAGGTCCAGCAGCTGCACCTCGCTGCCCAGGGCGCGGAAGACGGTCACCAGCTGCGAGCCGGTGTTGCCCGCGCCCACGACGGCGAGGCGCCGGGGCAGGGCGGGCAGGTCCAGCACGGTCTCGGGGTACGTCGCGAGTTCCGCCCCGGGCAGCGGCAGCCGCCGGGAGCGCCCGCCGACGCACAGCACGACGCTCTCGCCGCGCACCCGCCGCCCGGTGCCGGCGAGTTCGAGCGTGTGCGGGTCGACGAAGCGGGCGAACCCCTCGAGGACCAGGTCCACGCCCAGGTCAGCCAGCCGCTGAACGTCGCCCTTCGCGGCCTGCACCCGCTCGACCGTGGCGCGCACGCGGGCGACCGTCGCGGGCCAGTCCACGCTCTGCTGCGGCACCGCGATGCCGTACTCCGCGGCCGTGCGCACCTCGCGGACGAGCCGGGCCGTCTTGGCCAGCACCCGCGTGGGCACGCAACCGGTGTTCACGCAGGTCCCCCCGGTGCGGGACCCCTCCAGCAGGGCCGTCCGGGCGCCGAGCTCGGCGGCGCGGACCGCGGCCGAGACCCCGGCCGGGCCACCGCCGACGACCACCACGTCGTAGGAGTCGACCGTGCCGCTGCGGACCGGGGACGGGGAGGACGGGACGTCGGGAGGCGTCGGGGAGCTCACCCGCCCACGGTCCCCCTGCGCCTGCGGGCCCGCCACCTCACCCCGCTGTCAGGTGGGCTTCTGTCGTCCGCTGGGCAGGGCGGGGATCAGGCCCCTCGTGGCGGAGCGGTCGCTGGCGTGACGAGCTGAGCACCGGCCCGGTGCGGCGTCAGCCGTGCGCGTCCACCGGGTCCGCCGCCGTCGCGGCGACGATCTCCTGCAGCGCGGCGACGTGGTTCCGGTACGCCTTCGCCCCCTGGCGGGTCATCGACAACCACACGCGGCGGGAGTCGCTGCCGAGGCGTTCCTGCTTCACGTACCCGGCGTCGACGAGGGCGGCGACCTGCTTGCTGAGGGCGGAGGGGCTGAGGTCGAGGTGGTCCTTGACCACCGACAGCTCCAGGGTGGTGCCGGCGACGAGCATCGCGCAGATGCGCAGGCGGTGCGCGGGGTGGATGACGGGGTCCAGTTCCGCGCTCACTGCGGGCGCCCGGTGGAGCGGCGGTGCACCACGCCGGCGACGAGGTAGCAGGTGGTGGCGGCGGCCGCGAGGGCGACGACCGGCCACGCCCGCTCGGTGGCGTCCGAGACGAACAGGGCGGCGAGGACGCACGCGCCCGCGGCGGCGACGGCCGCGAGGAACCCGCGGCTCGTGGGGACGGTCCACGGGGCTCCCATCCGGTACCCGGCCGTCATGTTCACCCCGACGATCGTGAAGGCGGTGGCGAGGAAGAGGGTCGTGCGGTCCTCCTCGACCAGGAACGTGAGCGCCATGGCGCCCAGCAGGAGGGCGTTCACGGGGTAGATCCACGTGGGCCAGGGCGTGTCCCGCACCGCCCGCTGCGCGTCCTCGATGCCGGCCAGCGCCTCGCGGGCCTCGGCGGGGCTGGGGGTACCTCCAGTGCTTTCCATGACGGAAACCATAGCGGGTGCTTTCCGTCATGGCAACTGTTCACTGGGCGGAAACCGACCGGGCGGGAGCGCGACGCCGCCCGAACGGACGGGGCCCCGCTCAGCCCGGGGTGGTCGCGGGCCGCCCGAAGAGGAACCCCTGACCCAGCGGGCAGCCGTGCGCGGTCAGCCACGCCGCCTGCTCCGACGTCTCCACGCCCTCGGCCACCACCTCCAGCCCCATGCCCCGCCCCAGCTGGATCAGCCCGTCCACCAGCGCCTCCACCCGCGGGCAGGCCGGCAGGTCCGCGATGAAGGACCGGTCGATCTTCAGCCCCTGCAGGGTCAGCTTGTGCAGGGAGGAGATGCTCGACTGCCCGGTGCCGAAGTCGTCCAGGGACAGCGCCACCCCCAGGTCCATCAGCCGGCGCGCCGAGGCCAGGGTCGTCTCCGACGCCTGCAGCACCGACGACTCCGTGATCTCCAGGCAGAGGCGGTCGGCGGGCAACCCCGACCCGTCCAGCGCCCGACCCACCTCGTCGGGGAAGTCGGCGCGCGCCATCTGCCGCGCGGAGACGTTCACGGCCACGGTGACGTCCTCCGGCCACCGCACCGCGTCCCGGCAGGCGCGGTGCAGCACCCACGTGCCCAGCGCCGTGACGAGGCGGCCGCGCTCGGCCAGGGGCAGGAACACGTCCGGCAGCAGCAACCCGTGCTGCGGGTGCGTCCAGCGCAGCAGCGCCTCCCGCTTGTGCAGGACGCCCGACGTCAGCGAGACCACCGGCTGGTAGTGCAGCAGCAGCTCGTCCGTCTCCAGGGCGTGCCGCAGCTCCCGCTCCAGGGCGACGTGGTCCCGCACCGCGCCCTCGTCGTCGGTGACCTCCTCGCCGGGGCGTCCCGAGTGCTTCGCCCGGTACATCGCGGCGTCCGCCCGCTGCAGCAGCACCTCCGCGCTGGGCCCGCTGCCCACGGCCAGGCCGATGCTGACGGAGATCTGCAGCTCGTGGTCCTCGATGAGGTACGGCTCCTGCAGCACCGCGCGGACGCGGTCGGCGAACCGGTGCACCTGCTCGGCGCCGGTGACGTCCTCGCACACCACGACGAACTCGTCCCCGCCCAGGCGCACCGCCGTGTCCTCACCGCGCACCGTGTGCCGCAGGCGGTCCGCGACCTGCCGCAGCAGCTCGTCGCCGGCGTCGTGCCCCAGGGTGTCGTTGACCTGCTTGAACAGGTCCAGGTCGCAGAACAGCACCCCCACGCTGGTGCCCTCGCGCCGGGCGCGCGCCAGGGCGTGGGTGAGGCGGTCGGTGAGCAGCAACCGGTTCGGCAGCCCCGTCAGGTTGTCCGTCACCGCCAGCGTGGCGAGCTGCTCGCGCGCCCGCTTCTGGTCGGTGATGTCCTGCACCTGGACGAGGAAGTGCTCCGGACGGCCCTGCGCGTCGCGCACCAGCACCATGGTGCGCTTCGCCCACACGAGCGTGCCGTCGGGGCGCCGGTAGCGCTTCTCCGCGTCGTCGCGGTCGATCTCACCGCTCAGCGCGCGCCGGTACGCCAGTTCGTCCGCCGCCCGGTCCGCCTCGGCGGTCACCGCCCGGAAGTCCACGGCCAGCACCTCCTCGACGCTGCGGCCCAGCAGGTCCGCCATCGCCCGGTTCACCTCCAGCCACCGCCCGCTGGCGTCCGCGATCGCCATGCCGATGCCCGCCGAGCGCATCGCCACCTCGAAGCGGTGCACCGCCCGGTCCCGCTCCTCCTCCGCGAGCACCTGCGCGGACACGTCGCGCAGGATCGCCACCAGCTGCGCCGGGCGCCCCTGCTCGTCGGGGACGACGGTGGCGGAGGTGTCCAGGTGGACCGGGTGACCGTGCGCGTGGGTGAAGCGGCGCAGCGTCCGGGCGGAGGAGCCCTCCCGCAGCAGGTCGACCAGGTCCTGCTCGGCGCGGGGCCGGTCGTCCGGGTGCAGCAGGTCCAGCAGGCAGGTGCCCACGAGGTCCTGGGGGTGCCGGCCCAGCACCGCGCGCGTCGAGGGGGAGGTCCAGCTGACCACCGCCTCGGGGTCCAGCAGCGTGACGACGTCCGCCGCCCGTTCGGCCAGGGTCCGGTACAGCCGGGTGGCGTCGGCCAGCCGCAGGCGGACGGCCCGCTCGCCCCGCACCTCCTGCACCGTGGAGATCAGCGAGTGCGGCGCCCCGCCGTCGGGGCCGAACAACGGCTCGCAGCGCACGTCCAGCCAGGCGCGTTCGCCCAGCCCGTCCGGCGTGGGCCGGTGCTGCCCCAGGACCACCCGCACCGGCTCGCCGGAGGCGAGGCCCCGCAGCGCCGGCAGCTCCCGCGGCTGGACGGGGCGGCCGTCCTCGTCCACGCACGCCCACCGCGGGTCGGCCGGGCCGCGCTCGCGCAGCTGACGCAGGTCCAGGCCCAGGATCCGCTGGGCCGCCGCGTCGGCCGAGACCACCTCGCCCGCGGCGTCGTGCAGCACCACCCCCGCGTCGGCGCCCGGCGGCACCAGGTGGTGGTGGCGGGCGAACTCCAGCAGGTCGTCCCCCGGGCCGGGGGCCTCGGCGCGCACTACGCCCCCGCGGCGCTGCCCGGGACCCCCGCGCAGGGGGCGGCGGGCGGCCGGGACGGCGGGTACCGGATCACCGCGGCCGCGCTCACTCGGAGAGCGGGACCCACCAGGGCCCCAGGGTGCCCGAGACCCCGGCGCCCCCGGTGGCGCACGGTTCGACGGGGAAGTCGAGCGGGCCGCCGTCGTGCGTGAACGTGGTGCAGGTGACCTCGACGGTGTCCCAGTCCACCAGGTACGCCCGGACGTGCTCACCGCTCCACACGAACGCGGAACCGCTCACCTCCGCGCTGCAGAGGAAGGCTGCGAGCCCGACCTCGTTGCGCCGCAGCGTGGTGCGCTCCAGGACGGCGTTGCCGTCGGTGCTGCAGACGACCCCGGCGCCGCCGTCGCGCACGGTCGTGCCGCGCAGCACCAACCCGTCCCGGTCCACCTCGAAGGAGAAGAAACCGGTGCCGTTGCCGGACGCGGTGGAGTCCTCGACGAGGAGCCTGCCGTAGCTGACGACGTAGCCGCCGGTCCCGTTGTCGACGAGCCAGGTGTCGCGCACCCGCACGTCGCCGTCCTGGCGCACCTCCACGCCGAAGCCGTTGCCCTCCACGCGCGCCTGGCGCACCACCGCGCTGACGGGCCCCTCCGAGTCCCCTCCGAAGGGGTCGGTGGGGTCGGTGCCGGCGCGCACGCCGCTCGACCAGCCGCTGATCGTCCCGTTGCGGATCGTGACGTCCTCCGCGCGCACCAGCACCCCCACCCCCGAGGAGTCCCCGGGGCCGACGAGGGCGTGGCCGTTGAGGTTCAGCTCGATCCCGTCGGCGGCCAGGACGACACCGTCCCCGTCGGGGCAGACGACGTCGGCGGCCAGGCGAACGCTGCTGGTGAGGACGGCACCGCACTCGACGGTGGTGGCCCGCGGCGGTGCAGCCACCGCGGGCGCGGCCAGCAGCCCGGTGACGAGCGCGGCGCAGGCCGTGGTCAGGGTGGTGCGGCGGTACATGGGGCCTCCTCGGGCCGGACGCCGTTGCCCTACGCACAGTAGCCCTTGAGTGACTCTCCAGGAAGGTGTCCGGTGCCCGCCGCGGTGGGCCCGGACACCGGGGTCAGGACGCCTACAGGGCGTCGAACGTCCCCGTGACGCGGGTCCCGGGGGAGGTGTCACCGCCGGGAGGCCGGTGGCACGGCCGCAGCGGGACGCCGAGCGGGCCGCCGTCCGCGGTGAAGGTCGTGCACCGGAACGCGACGACGTCCCACTCGACCAGGGAGGCCGTGACGTGCCGTCCGTTCCAGGTGAACGCGGAGTCCGCGATCCGCACGCTGCACTGGAAGGCGTCCACGCCGGTCCCGTTGCGCTGCAGGGTGGTGCGTTTCAGGGACGCCTGGCCGCCCTGGTCGCAGCTCACGCCGGCGCCCCGGCTGCGGCGCACGGTGGTGTCGCGCAGCACCAGCCCGTCGCCGTCCACCTCGGCGGAGCGGAAGCCGCTCTCGTTGCGGTCGGCGGTGGAGCCGCCCACGAACAGGTCGCCGCCGGTGCTGGCGGACCCGGCGAGCCGGTTGCCGGTGAACCAGGTGTCCAGCACGACCAGGACGCCGCCCAGCCGCGCGGCGGCGCCGACGCCGTTGCCCTCCAGCCGGCCCTGCCGGACGACCGCGCGGACGGGCTGCTCGCCGTCCTCCGGCTCGTCGTCCACGTCGTCGTACGGGTCGGTCCCGGCGAGCACGCCGACGGACCAGCCGGCCACGGTGCCGTTGCGCACCACGACGTCCCGCGCCAGCACCCGCACGCCCACCGTCCCCGCGCCGGTCCCGGGGCCGGTGAGGGCGTGGCCGTTGAGGTTCAGCTCGATCCCGTCGGCGGCCAGGACGACGCCGTCCCCCTCGGGGCAGACCACGTCGGCGGCCAGGCGCACGCTGGTGGTGAGGACCGCCCCGCAGGGCACGGTGACGGCGCGCGGGGGTGCGGCGGCTGCGCTGGGCGCCAGGGCGAGCGCGCCGGCGAGCAGGGTGGCTGCGGTGGTGGTCGCGGTGGCGCGGGGCATGACGACACTCCTCGAGCGGGACGCCGTTGTCCCTGCGCAGGGTAGTCCTGTCGTGACGTTCCGGGGAGGGGCGCGAGGAGCCCGGACCGGGTGCGGGGCGGGCCGCGCGGGTGCCCGAGGACCGCCCCGTCGCGGGGCCCCGAACGGGCGGCGGACGGTCAGTCGAGCGGACCGCTCCACGGGCGCGGTTCGCCGCCGCTCAGCTGCCGCTCGAACTCCTCGACGATCCACGCGGCCAGCTCCGCCACGTCCGGCGGCTCACCCGTGGTGAGCAGTTCCGCGGCGCGGCCCAGGCGGTCCACCTCGGCCATGCGGGAGCGCCAGCGCCGCACCAGCTCCAGGTGCCCGGGGTGGCGCGCGTACTCCAGGTCCACGTGCTCCAGCCCGGCGGCCAGCGCCGCGACCTTGCGGGTCTCGGCGGCGTTGAGGTGCCCGCCGTACTCGGCGTCCAGCATCCCGGTGACCTCGCCCGCCAGCCCCGCCGTCCCCGGGTCGGGGAAGGCGTGCGCCAGGCCCATCAGCCGCAGCTCGCGCAGCACCGCCTCCCGGTGCTCGCGCAGCCGCACCCCGCGGCGCAGCGGGTAGCGCAGCAGCCGCACGGGCGGCTCGTCGCCCGGCGCCACCGGCGCGGGCGGCTCCTCGCCGAGGTCGGCCAGGACGGAGGCCCACTCCGCCGCCAGGGCGCTGTCGTCGTCCGCGCCCTCGTCCGCGTCCGCCGGGGTGGTGCTCAGCTCGCACCAGACGGTCTTGCCCCCGCCCTCGTCCTCACCGCGGGTGTCGGCGCCGCGGGCGACGCTGAGGGCGGTGAGCAGGGGCAGGCCGCGGCCGGTCGTGGCGGTCAGGCTGCGCGGCACCCACTGCGGCAGCACGGGGGAGGGGTCGGCCAGCGCCAGGCGCACCACCGGGCCCAGGTGCCGGACGGTGAGGAGCAGCGGGCCGCCGGCGTGCAGGACGGCGTTGGTGACGAGCTCGCTGGCGCAGACCTCCGCGTCGGCGACGACGTCGTCGTCCACCTGCCCGCCGAGGGTGCGGCGCACGTGGTGGCGGGCGCGGGCGGCGCTGCCGGTCTCCGCGGGCAGGCGCAGGGCGCCGTCGTCGTCCACCACGTGCCCCCTCCTCGCAGCCCTCAGCGCACTCTAGAGCTCGGTGACGCACCGTCGACACGCAGTCACCGAAGGGGGCGCCCGTGCCGGGACCGGCGCCCGGCGCCACCCTGGAGGGGTGATCGAGCGCCTGCCGTCGACGACCGCGCCGCCGCTGGACGGGCCGGTGGTGATGCACCAGCACTGGGACGACATCGCCTTCCTGCACTGGGCCGTCGACCCCGCCCTCGTCGCCCCCCACCTGCCGCCCGGCACCCGCCCCGACGTCCTCGACGGGCGCACCCACGTGGGCCTGCTGCCGTTCACGCTGCGCGGGGCCGGTGCGGGCACCCTTCCCGCGGTGCCGCACCTGGGCACGTTCCTGGAGACCAACGTGCGGTTCTACTCCGTCGACGACGCCGGCCGGCGCGGCGTCGTCTTCGCCAGCCTCGACGCCTCCCGCCTCGCCGTCGTCCTCGGCGCCCGCGCGGTGTTCGCCCTGCCGTACCGGTGGTCGCTGATGCGCCACGCCGTGCGGGTGCGCGACGGCGCCCGGGAGCTGCTGTGGACGTGCCGCACCCGCTCCGGCGCGACCAGCCGCATCGCCGTGCGGGAGGGAGGGCCGCTCGACGGACCCGACGACGTCGCCACGTTCGTCAGCGCCCGCTACGGCCTGCACGTCGCCCGCCGCGGGCGCACCCGGTGGATCGCCAACGAGCACGAGCCGTGGCCGCTGCGCAGCGCGGAACTGCTCGAGCTGGACGACGGCCTGGTCGCCGCCGCCGGGTTCGGCGACCTCGCGCACCGCGCCCCCGACCACGTCGCGTTCGCCCGCCGGGTCACCACCCGGTTCACGCTGCCGCGGGAACTCGGCCCAGCACCGGCCCGTTGAGCCGGGGGACACCCCGTCCCCGAGAACAGGAGAGGACCGCCGCCGCCGTGCGCGACGACAGTTCCGACGACCCCCCGAGTACCAGCACCGTCACCGCGCGACCCGCGCGCCCCCGCACCGCCGAGGGGGTGCGCACCCGGTGACGGACGTGCTCACCCTCCTCCTGGGCGTCCTCGTGGTCTGCGCGATCACCGCGGCCACCGCGTACTTCGTGGCGCAGGAGTTCGCCTACATGTCGGTGGACCGCTCCGAGCTGAACGCCCGGGCCGCCGCCGGTGACGCCGGCGCGCGCCGCGCCCTCGCCGTCACGAAGCGCACCTCGTTCATGCTGTCCGGCGCGCAGCTCGGCATCACCGTCACCGGCCTGCTCGTCGGGTACGTCGCCGAACCCCTCATCGGCGACTCGCTCGGCGCCCTGCTCGGCGGCGTCGGGATCCCGACCGCCGTCAGCGTCGGGACCGGCGCCGTCCTGGCGCTGGTGTTCTCCACGCTCGTGCAGATGCTCTTCGGCGAGCTGTTCCCGAAGAACTACGCCATCGCCCGGCCCCAGCCGGTCGCCACGTGGCTGGCCCGCTCCACGCTCGTCTACCTCAAGGTGCTCGGCTGGCTGATCCGGGTGTTCGACCAGGCGTCCAACCTGCTGCTGCGCGCGCTGCGCATCGAACCGGTGCACGACGTCGAGCACGCCGCGACCGCCCGCGACCTCGAGCACATCGTCGAGGAGTCCCGCGTCAGCGGGGACCTGCCGGACGACCTGGCCGTGATGCTCGACCGCATCCTCGACTTCCCCCGGCGCGACGTCGAGCACGCGATGATCCCCCGCGCGCGCGTCGACACCGTCACCGACACCGACGACCTCGGGCTGCTGCGGGCGCTGATGGCGGTCGGCCACTCCCGCTACCCGGTGCTGGCCGCCGGGACCGGCGACGTCGTCGGCGTCGTGCACCTGGCCGACCTGCTCACCACCACCGAACCCGACACCGCCCCGGTCACCGCGATCGCGCGCCCGCCGCTGGTCGTGTCCACCCTGACGGCCCTGCCGGACGTGCTGCGCGAGCTGACGCGGACGAGGAACCAGCTGGCCTGCGTCGTCGACGAGCACGGCGGTTTCGCCGGTGTCGTCACCGTCGAGGACCTCGCCGAGGAGCTCGTCGGGGAGATCACCGACGAGCACGACGAGGCGGGTTCCGGGTACGTGCCCGTGGAGGGCGACGGCGTGTGGGAGATGGCCGGTGAGGTGCACGTCGACGAGGTCGAGCGCTCCCTCGGCGTGGACCTGCCGCGCGGCGACTACGAGACCGTCGCCGGCCTCGTCATCGCCGCCCACGGCGGCCTGCCCCGGCCGGGTACCGCGCTGACCGTCGACCTGCCCGCGGACCCGGCCGACCTCGCCCTCGACGAGGACGCGGAGCCCCGCCGGCTGCACGTGCGCGTCCTCGCCGTCGAGCGGCACGTGCCCTCCCGGGTGCGCCTGGAACTGCCCGGCGCCGCCGAGGCTGCCGAGCCCGCTGGAACCACCGGACCCGCCACCGAGCAGGAGAACCCCCGATGAGTGACGACCCGCTGGTCGTCGTCCCCGTCACCGTCGCGATCGTCGCGCTGAGCGCGTTCTTCGTGGCGGTCGAGTTCGCCCTGCTGGCCGCCAAGCGGCACCGCCTGCAGGACGCCGCCGGCACCGCCTCCGGGCGCGCCGCGCTGCGCAGCTCCTCCGAGCTGACGGTGCTGCTGGCCGGTTCCCAGCTGGGCATCACCGCCTGCACCCTCGCCCTGGGCGCCGTCAGCAAGCCGGCGGTGCACCACTGGCTGACCCCGCTGTTCGAGGCCGCGGGCCTGCCCCTGGTCGCCGCCGACGTCCTGGGTTTCGTCCTCGCCCTGTTCGTCGTCACCTTCGTCCACCTCGTCGTCGGCGAGATGGCCCCGAAGTCCTGGGCCATCGCCCACCCGGAGCGCTCGGCGCTGCTCCTGGCGATCCCCATGCGCGCCTTCATGTGGGTCTTCCGCCCGGTGCTGAAGGCGCTGAACGCCGCCGCGAACGCGCTGGTGCGCCGGGCCGGCGCCGAACCGGCCGACGAGGTCGCCGCCGGGCACAGCCCCGACGCGCTGCGGCACCTGCTGGAGCACTCCGCGGACGTCGGTGCCCTCGACGCGCGGTTCTCCGCGCAGTTGTCGGGTGCGCTGGAGCTCCAGCGGCTGACGGTGCGCGAACTGCTGCGGCCCGGTGCGCCGCTGGCCGTGGTGCCGCCCACCGCGGACGCGGGGCGGGTGCGCGAGGTGACCCGGCGCACCGGGCACCTGCGCGTCCTCGTCGGCGCCCCCGACCGGGTCACCGGGGTGGTGCACGTGCGCGACACCCTCACCGAACCGGACGAGACCCCCGTCGCCCCGTTCGCCCGGCCGGTGTTCACACTCGCCGCGGGCACCACCGTGCACGCGGCGCTCACCGCGATGCGCGAGACCCGCAACCACCTCGCCGTCGTCACCGACGACGGAACCCGCGACGGCGCCGTGCAGGGCGTGGTCACCCTCGCCGACGTGCTGCGCCGCCTCCTCCCGGCACCCGCGACGGCGGGCTGAGCCGCCCGCGCGGGCGCCGTGGCACGATCGGCCGGGTGAGCGAACCGCAGCAGAACCCCGCCCCCGAGGTCCCCGTCTGGGAGCGGCGCTTCCGCGCCGGGCGGGTCGGGCTGCCCGAGTGGGCCGAGGACGCCCCGGACCGCTGCGTCGTGGAGGCCACCGTGCACGGGGTGCTGGAGGTGCACTCCTTCGACGCCGCCACCGGTGAGCTGCACCGCGCCACCGACCGGCCCGAGGGGACCTCCACCGCCACCGTCGACCCGGCGGGGGAGTTCGTGTGGTGGTTCGACGACACCGCCGGCGACGAGTTCGGGGTGTGGCGGCGCCAGCCGTTCGGCTCCGGCCCCGGCGAGGGCGTCGAGGACCCCCTCGGCGTCCCGGCCGCCTACCCGGCGGGGCTGGCGATCGGGCGCAGCGGCGTCGCCGTCGTCGGCGGCAGCGACGACGAGCACGGCACCCGGGTGCACGTCGTCGACGGCCCGGGTGGCGCCGCGCGCCTGCTGTACGCGCACCGCGAGGACGCCTGGGTGGCCGACCTCTCCCCGGACGAGGAGCTCGTCGCGCTCTCGCACTCCGAGCACGGCGACTCCCGCCACCCCGACCTGCGGGTGCTGCGCCTGGCCGACGGCACCGCGGTGCGGGAGCTGTCCGACGGCCCCGGCAAGGGCGTGTCCCCGATCGCGTTCAGCCCCGTGCCGGGCGACGCGCGCCTGCTCGTGGAGCACGAGCGCGCCGGCCGCGCCGAGCTCCTCGTCCTCGACGTCGCCACGGGGGAGGAGACCCCCGTCGTGCTCGGCGTGCCCGGGGAGGTCGCCGGCGCGGAGTGGACCCGCGACGGGCGCGGCCTGCTCGTGCTCGTGGACCACCGCGCCCGCACCCTGATGCACCGCGTGGACCTGGGCACTGGGCAGGTGGAGGCGGTCGGGCCGCGGGAGGGCAGCGTCGGCTCCGCCACCGCCCGCCCCGACGGGGACGTGTGGTTCACCTGGTCCTCCGCGGCCACCCCCACCGCCGTGCGCACCCTCGCCGGGGACGTGCTGCTGCGCGCGCCGGGCGAGACCGCGCCCGAGTCGGTGCCGGTGGAGGACGTGGACGTCGACGGCCCCGGCGGGCGCGTGCACGCGCTGCTGCGCCGCCCGCCCGGCGCCACCGGCCCGCTGCCGCTGGTGGTGGAGGTCCACGGCGGCCCCACCGCCCACGACACCGACGCGTTCCGCGCCTACCCGGCCGCCTGGGTGGACGAGGGGTACGCCGTCGTGCAGGTGAACTACCGCGGCTCCACCGGGTACGGCTCCGCGTGGCGCGACGCCCTGGAGGAGCGGGTCGGGCACACCGAGCTCGCCGACGTCGCCGCCGTCGCCGACCACCTCGTCGCCGCGGGCGTCGCCGACCCGGACCGGCTGGTCCTGGCGGGCGCCTCCTGGGGCGGGTACCTGACGCTGCTGGGCCTGGGCACGCAACCGCAGCGGTGGGCGGTGGGCCTGGCCGCGGTGCCGGTGGCGGACTACGTCGCCGCCTACGAGGACGAGATGGAGGGGCTGAAGGCGTTCGACCGCTCCCTGTTCGGCGGCTCCCCGCAGCAGGTGCCCGAGAAGTACGCGGACTCCTCGCCGATCACGTACGTGGACGGGGTGCGCGCCCCGGTGCTGGTGCTGGCCGGGCAGAACGACCCGCGCTGCCCGATCCGGCAGATCGAGAACTACCTGGCGCGGCTGGAGGCGCGCGGCGTCGCGCACGAGACGTACCGCTACGACGCCGGGCACGGTTCCCTGCTGGACGACGAGCGGGTGCGCCAGATGCGCGTCGAGCTCGACTTCGCCCGCCGCCACCTCCCCTGACCCCCGAACCCCCCCGCCCCCGCGGTGATCAAGGAAGGTGCAACATGCATGATCGTCGTGATCAAGGAAGTTGCCACTTCCTTGATCACCGTGGGGGAGGGAGGGGCGGGGAGGGGTCAGGCGGTGAAGGTCAGGTACAGCAGGGCGGCGTTCAGGGCGACGACGAGGGCCACGGCGGCGATCGCCACCGCGCGCGTGCCGGCCCGGTTGACGTGCTCGCCCATCAGCTCGCGCGAACCGGTCAGCCGCACCAGCGGCACCAGCGCGAACGGGATGCCGAAGCTCAGCACCACCTGGCTCACCACCAGCGCGCGCGTCGGGTCCACCCCCGCCGCCAGGCACACCAGGGCCGGTACGAGCGTGACGCACCGGCGCACCAGCAGCGGCACGTCGATCCGCAGCAACCCCTGCATGATCACCGAGCCGGCGTAGGCGCCCACCGACGTCGACGCCAGCCCGGACGCGAGCAGCCCGATCGCGAACAGCAGCGCCGCCCCCGCGCCCAGGCCGTCGAGGACCGCGGCGTGCGCGCCCTCCAGGGTGTCGGTGCCCGGCACGCCCCGCAGCGCGGACGCGGCCAGCAGCAGCATGGAGATGTTCACCACGCCCGCCAGCACCAGCGCGCTGAGCACGTCCACGCGGGTGGCGGCGAGCACGCGCCGCCGCCGGCCGGGCGCCACCTCGCCGTGGTGGTCGCGCGCCATCGCCGAGTGCAGGTAGATCGCGTGCGGCATGACGGTCGCGCCCAGCATGCTCGCGGCCAGCAGGACGGTGTCGGCGCCGGCGAACCGCGGCACCAGCCCGGCGGCGGCCTCGCCCGGGTCCGGCGGGGCGAGCACCACCCCCGAGACGAACCCGGCGACGACCACCAGCAGCAGCGCCACGACCGCCGCCTCGAACCAGCGCACCCCCGCCCGGTTGTGCAGGGCGAGCAGCACCAGGGACGCGGCGCCGGTGATGAGGCCGCCGGTGAACAGGGGGGTGCCGAAGAGCAGGTTCAGGGCGACGGCGCCGCCGATGACCTCGGCGAGGTCGGTGGCCACCGCCACCAGTTCCGCCTGCCCCCAGTAGGCCAGGCGGGCGGGCCGGCCCAGGCGCTCGCGCAGCAGCTCCGGCAGGGTGCGCCCGGTGACGACGCTGAGCTTGGCGGACAGGTACTGCACGAGCACCGCCATGGCGTTGGCGGCCACGAGCACCCACAGCAGCAGGTAGCCGTAGCGGGCGCCGGCGGTGAGGTTCGCGGCGACGTTGCCGGGATCGACGTAGGCGATGGAGGCGACGAACGCCGGGCCGAGCAGGCGCAGCAGCCCCGCGCGGGAGGTGCGGGTGTTCTCCTGCTCGGCCGGGCGCGCGTCCGTGGTCACGGCGCGAACGTACACACGGTTTCGGTTGACCGAAACTTCAGGTGGATCACAGCTCCTTGCCGAAGCACAGGCACAGCGGGCTGTCCGCCCACTGCCCGAACGGCGCGATCCGCTCGTACCCCAGCGCCGTGTAGAGGGCGATCGCCTCCGGCTGCGCCGTGCCGGTCTCCAGCCGCACCCGCCGCGCCCCGCGCTCGCGGGCCAGGTCCTCGAACGCCCCCACGAGCCGCTTCGCGACCCCGCGGCCGCGGGCGCCCGCGCGCACGAACACCCGCTTCATGTCCACGCCGCCGGGGAACTCCGCCGGGTCGGCGTCCGCCTGCGCGATGCACCCGGCGGGCTCGCCGTCCAGCAGCCCCAGCAGGAACCGCGCGTCCGGCGCCAGGTGGTACTCCTCCCGGCTGCCCGAGGGGTAGCGGCGCAGCAGCTCGTCCACCGCCTCGGTCAGCAGCGCCTCCAGGCGTGCGTCGCCGCGCTCGGCGGGCACCACCGCGACCCCCGCCGACTCAGGCACCGGTCTGCTCCTCCGTGGGCGTGGGCGTGGGCGTGGGCGTGGCGGTGCGCACCGGGCGCCGCCGCTGCACCGGCACCGCGGCGACCGCCGGGTCCAGCGGGGCGCGGCCCGTGGTGTCGGCGCGCGTGGCGAGCGCCAGCACGACCAGGCCCACCAGCGACAGCCCGACGGCCACCAGGGCGGGGGAGGCGTAGCCGAAGCCGGCGTCGATGACCGCCCCGCCGAGGAAGGCGCCCATCGCGTTGCCGGTGTTGAACGCCGCCTGCATGGCGGCCGAGGCCATGCTGGCCCCGCCGCCGGCGGCGACGATCCCGCGCGTCTGGATCGCCGCGGACATCGAGAACGCGACGAACGCGAACGCGAACACCCCGGCGGCCGCGGCGAGCGGGGAGGAGGCCAGCGCGAACAGCGCCGCGTACACCACCACCAGGCCCGCCATCCCCATCACCAGGGTGTTCTGCACGGACCAGTCGGACAGGCGCCCGCCCAGCAGGTTGCCCGCCGTGGCGCCCAGGCCGAAGAGCACCAGCACCCACGACACCGACGACTCCGACAGCCCGGAGACCTCCGTCAGCAGCGGCGAGACGTAGCTGAGGACGGTGAACAGCCCGCCGAAGCCGATGACCGTGATGAGCAGCGTCAGCCACACCTGCCCGCGCCGGAACGCGCCCAGCTCGGTGCGCAGCGAGCCGGTGCCCACCCGCACGTCCGGCACGAGCGCGGCGATGGCGGCGACGGTGCCCACGCCGATGACACCGACCAGCCCGTACGTGACGCGCCAGCCGGCCTGCTGGCCCAGCCAGGTGCCCAGCGGCACGCCGACGACGTTCGCCACGGTCAGGCCGGCGAACACCAGCGACATCGCCCGCCCCTCCCTCCCGGCGGGGGCCAGGGCGCGGGCCACGACGGCGGAGGCGCCGAAGAACGCGCCGTGCGCCAGGCCGGTGAAGAAGCGGGCGCCCACGAGTGTCGCGAAGGTGGGGGCGAGCGCCGTGGCGGCGTGCCCGGCGGTGAACAGGACCATGAGGCCGATGAGGACCTGCCGGCGCGGGCGCGCGTGGGTCAGGGCCGTCAGGGTGGGGGCGCCGACGACGACGCCGATCGCGTAGGCGGTGATGATCCAGCCGGCGAGCGGGATGGACACGCCGAACGCCTCGGCGACCTGCGGCAGCAGGCCCATGGAGACGAACTCGGTGGTCCCGATCCCGAAGGCGCCGACGGCCAGGGCCAGGAGGGCGAGGGGCACGGTGGTGCTTCTTCCTGCAGAGCGGTGCGGGTGGGGGTGTCGAGGTGCGCCGTCGCCCGGTCGACACCCCGATCATCGCGCACCGCGGCCCCCGTCGTCCCCACCGCGCGCGACGGCCCCCGGCGCGGTGCGCCGGGGGCCGTCGGGGAGGGGGAGGGGTCAGGCGGTGGTGACGTCCTCGCCCTCGCGGGCCAGCTTGCCGCTGTGGCGGTCGGCGAGGTAGCGGCGCATCTCGTCCTTGACGACCGGCGCCAGGATGTACAGGCCGATGATGTTGACCAGGGCGCAGAGGAAGAGCATCGCGTCCGCCAGGGTCAGCACGGAGCTGAAGGTCATCACGGTGCCGATGACGGTGAAGGCGCAGTAGATGACCTTGAAGGTGAGCAGGCTGGCGCTGGAGCGGCCGAAGAAGTGCGCCCAGGCCTTCTCGGAGTAGTAGCTCCAGGTGATGAGGGTGGAGAACGCGAAGAGCGCCACGGCGATCGCCAGCACGATCGGGAACCAGGAGATGACGCTCTCGAAGGCGTCGGAGGTCAGGACCACGCCGTCGGCGCCGGTGGAGCCGGTCTCGGCGACCTCGTCGCGGGCGTCCAGCCAGCTGGCGGGGCTCGCGATGATGATCGTCAGCGCCGTCATGGTGCAGATGACCACGGTGTCGATGAACGGCTCCAGCAGGGCCACGAAGCCCTCGGAGACGGGCCGGTGGGTCTTGACCGCGGAGTGGGCGATGGGAGCGGAACCGATGCCGGCCTCGTTGGAGAAGGCCGCGCGCTGGAAGCCGACGATGAGGGCGCCGAGCACGCCGCCCGCGACGCCCTCGGGGTTGAAGGCGTTGGTCAGGATCGCGCCGATCGCCTCGGGGACCTGGCCGACGTTGCCGAGGATGACGATGAGGCAGGCGAGCACGTAGACGATCGCCATGGCGGGCACCAGCTTGGCCGTGACCCGGCCGATGGAGCTGATGCCGCCGAGGATGACCAGGCCGACGAGCACGGCGAGCACCAGGCCGAAGACGAAGGCGGCGCCGTCGCCGCCCAGGAAGCCGTCCTCGCCGCCGGTGATGTTGCGGAACTGCGCGAACGTCTGGTTGGCCTGGAACATGTTGCCGCCGGCCACGCCGAAGAAGAAGATCGCGACGGCGAAGACCCCGGTGAGGATGGTCCCGACCCAGGTCACCTTCAGCTTGGCGAACGCCACCTTCAGGTAGCGGAACGGCCCGCCGGTGACGCTGCCGTCCTCGTGGATCTCGCGGTACTTCACGCCCAGGGTGCACTCGACGAACTTCGTGCACATGCCGAGCAGGCCGGCGACGATCATCCAGAAGGTGGCGCCCGGCCCGCCGACGGTGACCGCGACGGCCACGCCGGCGATGTTGCCCAGGCCGACCGTGCCCGAGACGGCGCTGGTCAGGGCCTGGAAGTGGGTGACCTCGCCGGGGTCGGCGTCCCTGCTGAACCGCCCGCGGATGGTCTCGATCGCGAGCTTCAGCCCCCGGACCTGGATGAAGCCGAAGTAGACGGTGAAGATCAGGCCGGCGAGAACGAGCCAGCCGACGATGAGGGGGAAGGTCGCCCCGCCGATGCTCACCGAGTAGAAGATCACGTCGCTCAGCGCGGTCGCGATGTCGGAGAAGACGCTGTCGACGCTCGACTCGATGCTGGCGAGCACGCCGCTGTCGGGTTCCACCGCGGTGGAGGCCCCGAGGGCGTGGAGGGTCGCTGATGGCATTGGCGCAGGGAAGCGCTTCCGGGCTGCGGCGTCAACCGCTACCCGCAGCGCTTGCCCAGCCGCAACGAAGTCGTAACGTGGCGGTGCGTGCGGGGGTGCTCACAGCTCCCGGACGGTGCCGTCCTCCACGACCACCCGGCGCGTCACCCGCACCGCCTCCAGCAGGCGGCGGTCGTGGCTGACCAGCAGCAACGTGCCCGGGTAGCCCTCCAGCGCCTGCTCCAGCTGCTCGATCGCCGGCAGGTCCAGGTGGTTCGTCGGCTCGTCCAGCACCAGCAGGTTCACCCCGCGCGCCTGCAGCAGCGCCAGCGCCGCCCGGGTGCGCTCACCCGGCGACAGGCTGGACGCGGGGCGGCCCACGTGCGCGGCTCCCAGGCCGAACTTCGCCAGCAGCGTGCGCACCTCCGCGTCCGGCTGCTCGGGCACCGCGTCGGCGAACGCCCGCACCAGCGGCTCCCCGCCCAGGAACAGCCCGCGCGCCTGGTCCACCTCGCCCACCTCGACGCCCGAGCCGAGCGAGGCCGCCCCGGCGTCGGGGCCCAGGCGTCCCAGCAGCAGGTGCAGCAGGGTCGTCTTGCCCGCGCCGTTCGGGCCGGTCACGGCGACGCGGTCGCCCGCGTCCACCTGCAGGTCCACCGGGCCCAGGGTGAACGCGCCCCGCCGCACCACCGCCCCGCGCAGCGTCGCCACCACCGAACCGGAGCGCGGCGCCGCCGCGATCGACATGCGCAGCTCCCACTCCTTGCGGGGCTCCTCCACGACCTCCAGCCGCTCGATCCTCCGCTCCGTCTGACGGGCCTTCGCGGCCTGCTTCTCGCTGCCCTCGCGCATCTTCGCCCGGATGTTCTTGTCCGGGTCGCCCTTGCGCACCGCGTTGCGCGCCCCCTTGGCCATCCAGTTGCGCTGCATCCGGGCGCGCGCCTCCAGCCCCGAGCGCGTGTCCGCGTACTCCGCGTACTCCTCGCGGGCGTGCCGGCGCTGCACCTCACGCTCCGCCAGGAACGCCTCGTACCCGCCGCCGACGACCCGCACCAGCTGCTGCGCCAGGTCCAGCTCCACCACCCGGTCCACGGTCCGGGTCAGGAACTCGCGGTCGTGGCTGACGACGACGGCCGGGGAGCGCAGCTGCGTCACGAACCGCTCCAGGCGCGCCAGCCCGTCCAGGTCCAGGTCGTTCGTGGGCTCGTCCAGCAGGAAGACGTCGTAGCGCGAGAGCAGCAGCGCCGCCAGGCCGGCGCGCGCCGCCTGCCCGCCCGACAGGGCCGTCATCGCCACCTGCGCGTCCACGGCCAGGCCCAGGTCGGCCAGCACCTCCTCGCGGCGCTCGTCGAGGTCGGCGCCGCCCAGGGCCAGCCAGCGGTCCAGCGCGTCCGCGTAGCGGTCGTCGGCGCCGGGCGCGCCCTCGGCCAGCTCCTGCGCGGCGGCGTCCATCGCCTCCTGCGCCGCCGCCACGCCCGTGCGCCGGCCCAGGAACGCGGCGACGCTCTCGCCGGGGCGGCGCTCCGGCTCCTGCGGCAGGTAGCCGACGGTCGCGGTGGGCGGCGACAGGGAGACCGCGCCGGACTCGGGGCGGTCCAGCCCCGCCAGCAGCCGCAGCAGCGTGGACTTGCCCGCCCCGTTGGCGCCGACCAGGCCGACGACGTCGCCGGGGGCGATCACGAGGTCCAGGCCGGAGAAGAGGCTGCGCGTCCCGTGCGCCGCGCTGAGGTCCTTGGCGACGAGGGTTGCGCTCACCCCCCCATCCTCCCCGACCCCGCCTCCACCCCGCCTCCACCCCGCCTCCACCCCGCCTCCACCCCGCCCCGGCCCTCCTCCCCCGACCCCCCTCTCCCACGGTGATCAAGGAAGTTGCAACTTCCTTGATCACCGTGGGGGAGGCGGTGGAGCGTCGGGGACGCCCTAGTCTTCACGGCGCCTCGCGGGCGATCGTCTGCGAGCGGCAGCGGTGGGAGGAGACGGCGTGGCGGGGATCGGCTGGCGGGTGCACGGCGACGGGCGGGAGGTGCGGCCCGGGGCGGTCGTCGAACCGGGGGAGCGGCTGAGCTGGCCGCGCACCGTCGGCATCGGCCTGCAGCACGTCGTGGCGATGTTCGGGGCCACGATCCTCGTGCCGGCCATCACCGGGTTCCCCGCGGCGACGACGTTGTTCTTCTCCGCCGTCGGCACCGTCCTGTTCCTGCTGATCACCGGCAACCGGCTGCCCAGCTACCTCGGCTCGTCGTTCGCGTTCATCGCCCCCATCGCGGCGGCCGTCGCCACCGGTGGCCTCGCCGTCGCCGCGGGCGGCATCCTGCTGACCGGCGTGCTGCTGGCGCTCGTCGGCGCCGTCGTGCACGTGGCGGGCTCGCGGTGGATCGACGCGCTGATGCCCCCGGTGGTCACCGGCACCATCGTGGCGCTCATCGGCCTGAACCTGGCCCCCACCGCCTGGGGCACCTGCCAGAGCGACGGCTCCTGCTCCGGCTTCCGCGCCGCGCCCGTCACCGCCCTGGTGACCCTCGGCGCGATCGTGCTGGCGACGGTGCTGTTCCGCGGGATGCTGGGGCGCCTGGCGATCCTCGTCGGCGTCGTCGTCGGGTACGCGTGCGCGGTGCTGCGCGGCGAGGTCGACTTCGAGCAGGTGCGGCAGGCGGCCTGGTTCGGGCTGCCGCAGTTCACCGCCCCCGCCTTCGACGCGAGCGTCCTCGGGCTCTTCCTGCCGGTGGTGTTCGTCCTGGTCGCCGAGAACGTCGGTCACGTGAAGTCGGTGGCCGCCATGACGGGCCGGGACCTGGACCCCCTCACCGGGCGCGCGTTGCTCGCCGACGGCCTGGCCACCACCCTCGCCGGCGCCGGCGGCGGGTCCGGCACCACCACGTACGCGGAGAACATCGGCGTCATGGCGGCCACCAGGGTGTACTCCACCGCCGCCTACTGGGGCGCGGCCGCCGCCGCGCTGGTGCTGAGCTTCTCCCCGAAGTTCGGCGCGCTCGTCGGCTCCGTGCCCGCCGGCGTCCTCGGCGGGGCGGCGACCCTGCTGTACGGGATGATCGGCATCCTGGGGGCGCGCATCTGGGTGCAGAACCGCGTCGACTTCTCGAACCCGGTGAACCTCACCACCGCCGCGATCGCCCTCGTCGTGGGCATCGCGAACTACAGCTGGGTGCCGCGCGAGGGCCTGGCGTTCGAGGGCATCGCCCTGGGCACCGCCACCGCGATCGGCGTGTTCCACCTCATGCGCCTGCTGGCCCGGTGGCGCGGGACCACGCAGGAGGCGGCGACCCCGGCGTCGGTGCCGGGCGGTGCCGAGCTGGAGGGGCGCCCGGACGGGCGCTGACGGGCACCGACGGGTCCCGGACGCGACAGCGCGCCCCGCAGGAGGTTCCTGCGGGGCGCGCTGTGCGGCGGGCTCAGTCGGGCAGCGGGCCGTCCTCGGCGCTGCGCTCGGGGCTCACGTTGCTGCCCTGCTCCTCGCCCTGCGGGCCGGTGCCCGGGGCGGTGGGCGGCGCGCCGTTGCCGGGGTCCGCGGCGGGGACCTCGACCTCGCCGGCGTCCTTCTCGTGCGGGGTGAAGGGCTCCATCATCGACACGGTCGTCTCCTCCTCAAGGCTCGACGGACCCCCACCCGACCACGTGCGCCCGGTGTCCGCGACCGGGGCGCACGCGGTTCAGGCGCTGTTCACGAGACGATCGCGTACAGCACCCAGACGAGGCCGAAGGCCATGAACCCGATCGCGGTGGCGATGACGCTCCACGTGCGCAGGGTCGTGGCGGTGTCCAGGCCGAGGAAGCGGCCCACCAGCCAGAACCCGGAGTCGTTGACGTGGGAGAAGGAGATGGCGCCGGCGGTGATGGCGACGGTGATGCAGGCCAGCTGCAGCGCCGACAGCTCCGGTGCGGCCGCCACGGCCGGTGCCAGCAGGCCCGCCGCGGTGGTGCCCGCCACGGTGGCCGAACCCTGCGCCACCCGCAGCGCGACGGCGATGACGAACCCGGCCAGGATCAGCGGCAGGCCGGCGGCGTCCAGGCCGTCGGCCAGCGCGCCGCCGATTCCGGTGGTGGTCAGGACGCGGCCGAACATCCCGCCGGCGCCGGTGATGAGGATGATGGAGCAGACCGGTGCCAGGGCGTCGTCGACGAGGTCCTCCAGCCGGGAACCCACCTTGCCGCGGTTGGGGCGCACCACCAGCAGGAGCAGCGCCAGGACGCTGGTGATGAGCAGCGCGACCGGCGTGGCACCGACGAGCTGCAGCGCCTCGATCAGCGGGTTGTCCTCGTCGGCCCCGTAGCTGGTGACGGCCGTGTCCGAGGCGGTGCCGCAGAAGATGAGGACCAGCGGCAGCAGCAGCAGGAGCAGCACGACGCCGAAGCGCGGGCGCGGCTGGTCGCTGGAGGGGGTGCCCAGCAGTTCGGGCACCGGGAAGGAGGGGGTGCGTCGCGCCAGGACGAGCGCCAGGCGGTACCCGGCCACGTACCAGGTGGGCAGGCCCACGAGCAGGCCCACGACGAGCGTGAGGCCGACGTCGGCGCCGAGGATCTCGGAGGCCGCCACCGGGCCCGGGTGCGGCGGGACGAGCGCGTGCATCATCAGGAACGCACCGGCCGACGGCAGCGCGTAGAGCAGGAGCGAACCGCCCAGGCGGCGCGCCACCGTGTAGATGATCGGCAGCATGACGACGAACGCGGCGTCCAGGAAGATCGGGAACCCGTAGAGGAGCGAGGCCACGGACAGGGCCAGCGGTGCGCGCTTCTCGCCGAAGCGGGAGACGAGGGTGTCGGCGAGCACCTGCGCGCCGCCTGACGTCTCGATGATGCGGCCGAGCACGGCGCCGAAACCGACGAGCAGCGCGACCGTGCCGAGCGTGCCGCCGAACCCGGCGACGAGGACGTCGACCAGTTCGCCGATCGGGATGCCGGCCGCGAGCGCCGTCAGCAGGCTGACGATGACCAGCGAGTAGAACGCGTGCAGCCGCACCTTGATGATCAGCACGAGCAGCAGCGCGATGGCGAGCACCGCGGTGATCAGCAGGAACGCGGTGGAGCGGGGGGAGGTGACCTCCGCGGCCTGTGCGGCCAGGACCGCGGGCAAGGAGGTGGACATGCGGGGCAGCCCTTCTTCGGTGACGGGACCACCGCACCCTATCCGCGATTTTCTATACGATCTTTCACCCGTTCGACCCCCGTGGTGACGCTGGATGCCGGGAACGCAGACGGCCCGTCACCCTGGGCGGGGTGACGGGCCGTTGCAGCGTCGGTGCGGTCAGGCGGTGAGCTCGGCCGCCACCAGCTCCGCGATCTGCGCGGTGTTCAGCGCCGCGCCCTTGCGCAGGTTGTCCCCGCACACGAACAGGTCGAGCGTGTTCGGGAAGTCCAGGGCCTGCCGCAGCCGGCCGACGACCGTCGGGTCGCCGCCCACGGTGGTCGCCGGGGTGGGGAACACCCCGTTGGCGAGGTCGTCGCGCACCTCGACGCTGGGCGCGGCCTCCAGCGCGGCGCGGGCCTCGTCCACGGACACGTCCGAGGCGAACGTCGCGTGCACCGCCAGGGAGTGCGTCGTCAGCACCGGCACCCGCACGCAGGTCGCCGACACCTTCAGGTCCGGGATGCCGAGGATCTTGCGGGACTCGTTGCGGACCTTCAGCTCCTCGCTGGTCCAGCCGTCCGCCTTCAGCGACCCCGCGACCGGGATGACGTTGAGGACGAGGTTCTCCTGGAACGGGGACTCCGCACCCAGCTTCGCCTCGATCGCCGCGGCGGTGTCGCCGGAGCTCTGGCCCAGCGTGCGCTGGCCGGCGACGACCTCCAGCTCGTCGTACAGGCGGTCCACGCCGGGCTGCCCCGCACCGGAGGCCGCCTGGTAGCTGGCCACGACCAACTCGGTCAGCTGCCACTTCGCGTGCAGGGCGCCCAGGGCGTCCATCATCGTCAGCGTCGTGCAGTTCGGGTTCGCGATGATGCCGCGCGGGCGGTTCCGCGCCGCCTCGCCGTTGACCTCCGGCACCACCAGCGGCACGTCCGGGTCCATCCGGAACGCGCCGGAGTTGTCCACGGCCACCGCGCCGCGCTGCGCCGCGATCGGCGCCCACTGCGCGGACACCTCGTCCGGCACGTCGAACATGGCGACGTCGACGCCGTCGAAGACCTCCGGCGTCAGCTCCCGCACCACGACGTCCTCGCCGCGCACCCGCAGCACCTTGCCGGCGGAGCGGGCCGAGGCGACGAGGCGGATCTCGCCCCACACGTCGGGGCGCTCGGTGAGGATGCCGAGCATCACGGAGCCGACGGCGCCGGTGGCGCCGACGACCGCGAGGGTGGGCTTGCGACTCATCGTCCGGTACCTCCGTAGACCACGGCCTCGGCCTCGGAATCCAGGCCGAACGCGGTGTGCACGGCGCGCACCGCGTCGTCGAGCTGCTCGGCGCGGGTGACGACCGAGATGCGGATCTCCGAGGTGGAGATCATGTCCATGTTGATGCCCTGCGCGCCGAGCGCGTCGAAGAACGTCGCCGACACCCCCGGGTGCGAGCGCATGCCCACCCCGATCAGCGACACCTTGCCGATCTGGTCGTCGAACTCCAGGCGCTCGAAGCCCACGGCGGCCTGCACCTTGCCCAGCGCCACCGCCGCCGTCTGGCCCTCCGACTTCGGCAGGGTGAAGGAGATGTCGGTGCGGTTGGAGGCGCCGACGGAGTTGTTCTGGACGATCATGTCGATGTTGATCTCCGCCTCGGCGACCGCCTTGAAGATGGCGGCGGCCGTGCCCGGGGTGTTCGGCACCCCCACCACGGTGATCTTCGCCTCGCTGCGGTCGTGCGCGACGCCGGAGATGATCGGCTGTTCCACGGTTTCCTCCACGGCGTGGGAGCTGAGGCCGGCGGGGACGGGGGAGTCCGTCACCCAGGTGCCCTCGTGCGCGCTGAAGGAGCTGCGCACGTGGATGGGCAGGTCGTAGTTCCGCGCGTACTCCACGCAGCGCAGCATGAGGATCTTCGCGCCCGAGGCCGCCATCTCCAGCATCTCCTCGCTGGCGATGCGGCTGATCTTGCGGGCGGTGGGCACGATGCGCGGGTCGGCGGTGAACACGCCGTCCACGTCGGTGTAGATCTCGCAGACGTCGGCCTTCAGGGCCGCGGCCAGCGCCACCGCCGTGGTGTCCGAGCCGCCGCGGCCCAGGGTGGTGATGTCCTTCGTGTCCTGGCTGACGCCCTGGAAGCCCGCGACGATGGCGATGGCGCCCTCGTCCAGCGCGGTGCGGATGCGCCCGGGCGTCACGTCGATGATCCGGGCCCGCCCGTGCGAGGAGTCGGTGATGACCCCCGCCTGCGACCCGGTGAACGAGCGCGCCTCGAGCCCGAGGTTGCTGATCGCCATGGCCAGGACCGCCATGGAGATGCGCTCGCCGGAGGTGAGCAGCATGTCCAGCTCGCGCGCCGGCGGCATGGGGGAAACCTTCTCGGCCAGGTCGATGAGCTCGTCGGTGGTGTCGCCCATCGCGGAGACCACGACGACGACCTCGTGACCGGCGCGCTTCGTCGCCGCGATCCGCTTGGCGACGCGCTTGATCCCGTCGGCGTCAGCGACCGAGGAACCGCCGTACTTCTGCACCACGAGAGCCACGACGGGCGATTCTACGGAAGGGCGCGCGGTGCTCCCGGCCGTGCCCAGCGCACCGCGCGCGCGCTGAGCAGGCAGGGGGCCGCGGGTGGCGCGGACCGGGCGTTCTGCCCACTGATCACGGGTGCAGGGCGTCGAACTCCGCGTCCGAGGCCGTCTCGGCGTCCACGTCCAGGCGCAGGTGGCCCAGCACCGACTGCAGCACCCGCAGCGCCGCGGAGGAGCGCGGCCCCCACGACGACAGGTACGAGAACTGCCACCACCACAGCGCCTCGGTGACCTCGCCGCGCTCGAAGTGCCGCAGGCCGTGCACGAGGTCCGCGGCCACCGAGGCGAGGTCGTCCGACAGGGCGCCGCGCACCAGCTCCGCGCCCGTCAGGGGGTCCGCCACGTCGGCGTAGTCGTCCAGCCCCTCCAGGACGTTGGCCAGGCTGGCGCGCACCGGGTCCACGTCCGGGTCGGGCCCGGCGTCCGGCTCGAAGCGGCGCGCCGGCACCACGTCGGCCACCGCGCCCAGCCGGGCGCCCGTCACCTGCACCTGGCTGACCGCCAGCAGCAGCACCGACAGGGCGGTGGAGCCCATCTGGCCGCTGGCCACCTCGGTGACCGCGTCGAGGTAGGCGCGGGCCTCCAGGGCCGTGACCGCCGCCAGCTCCGCCAGCTCCACGGCCTCGGCGGCCTCCGCGCCGGTGGTGTCGATCGTTCCGTCAGCCATCCAGGGACCTCCGTCCGGCGAACGCCCGCCCGAGCGTCACCTCGTCGGCGTACTCCAGGTCGCCGCCCACCGGCAACCCCGAGGCCAGCCGCGTCACCTTCAGCCCCATCGGCCGCAGCAGCCGGGCCAGGTACGTCGCCGTCGCCTCGCCCTCCAGGTTGGGGTCGGTCGCGATGATCGTCTCGGTGACCTCCCCGGAGCTCAGCCGCCCCAGCAGCTCGCGCACCCGCAGGTCGTCCGGGCCCACGCCCTCCATGGGGCTGATCGCGCCGCCCAGCACGTGGTAGCGGCCGCGGAACTCGCGGGTGCGCTCGATGGCGACGACGTCCTTGGACTCCTCCACCACGCAGATGACCGCCGGGTCGCGTCGCGGGTCCCGGCACACCCGGCACAGCTGCTCCTGCGAGACGTTGCCGCACACCTCGCAGAAGCGCACGCGGCTCTTGACCTCGGTGAGGACCTCGGCGAGGCGGCGCACGTCGGCCGCGTCGGCCGCCAGCAGGTGGAACGCGATGCGCTGCGCGCTCTTGGGGCCGACGCCGGGCAGCCGTCCGAGCTCGTCGATCAGGTCCTGGACGACTCCTTCGTACACGCGGGAAGACTACGTGCCGCCGCCGACACCCGCCCCGGGCGCGTCAGGGGCCCTCGTCGGTGGAGATGACCGTGCCGCCGAGCATCTGCTCCACCACCGCCGCGCCCACCAGCTGGGAGTCCTCGGCGTCCTCGTCGTCGCGGCTGGGGACGTCCTCCTCCAGCGGCGCGGACGGCGCGGCCACCGGTTCCGGGGCGCGCGGCGACTGGGGACGCTGCGACTGGGGACGCTGCGACTGGGGACGCTGCGACTGGGGACGCTGCGGCGCGGGGTGCTGCGGCGCGGGGTGCTGCGCGCGCCGCGGCGCCGAGAGGTGCTCC
>NZ_JBBBEM010000086.1:0-308 GCF_037154035.1 Kineococcus sp. G2
AGCGGCGCGGACGGCGCGGCCACCGGTTCCGGGGCGCGCGGCGACTGGGGACGCTGCGACTGGGGACGCTGCGACTGGGGACGCTGCGACTGGGGACGCTGCGGCGCGGGGTGCTGCGGCGCGGGGTGCTGCGCGCGCCGCGGCGCCGAGAGGTGCTCCTCGCCGGGGTCGTCGATGGGCGCCTCCGGCGGGGGCACGTCGTCGTCGGGGCCCGCCACGGCCGCGTGCTGCGGCGGCTGCTGCTGCGCGGGCTGCTGCGGGCGCTGCGCGGGGGCGGGCGCGCCCCAGCCGCCGCCCGCGGGCGGGCC
>NZ_JBBBEM010000087.1:0-23058 GCF_037154035.1 Kineococcus sp. G2
CGTCCTGAGCCAGGATCAAACTCTCCGTCGAAAAAACCATACCCACAAAGGATGCGGTTAATGACTTGCCTAGTTTGACCTCTGATCTCGAAACCCCCACCCCCTGGCGAGGAGATGGAGGAACAACACCAAAGGAATCCCCAACACCCACCGAAGACGATGGATGCCACGGGGTTGATTGATTTGGCATCAACACTTGGCACACTGTTGAGTTCTCAAGAACCGGACGCACCCCGACCAACGACCCCCTTGCGAGGGCCACCGAAACAGGGGCAACTTTCCCACTGTAACCAGGAACCAAGCCAGACTTCAACTTGCTCCCGCTCACACTTCCGGCGCCGCCAAACCGCGACCAGCCCCCGCACCCTCCCAGGCCCGGCGGCCGCCTCGTCCCGGCGACAGGAAGAACAGTACGCCGCCACCACCCCAACCACCAAATCCGCGACTCACAGGCGGCAGAGGCGTTGCAGTGCAACGCTTTCCGCCGACATGATCGCCGAGTCGGCACGGCCGAGCCCCTGTTGGCAGGATGGAGCGGTGGACGAGCCCGCCCAGACACCGCCGCCGCAGGGGCACCCGACCGCCGAGCACGGCCGGATGGCCGAGTCGCCGGGCCCCGACGGTCCCTGGCGCCTGTGGGGCCCCTACCTGTCCGGCCGGCAGTGGGGCACGGTCCGCGAGGACTACTCCGAGTCCGGGGACGCGTGGTCCGCCTTCCCCTTCGAGCACGCCCGCTCGCGCGCCTACCGGTGGGGCGAGGACGGCCTCGGCGGCATCTGCGACCGCTTCGGCTTCCTCAACCTCTCCGTCGCCCTCTGGAACCGGAAGGACCCCATCCTCAAGGAGCGCCTCTTCGGGCTCACCAACGGGGAGGGCAACCACGGCGAGGACGTCAAGGAGTACTGGTGGGCGGTGGACGGCACGCCGTCGCACAGCTGGATGCGCTGGCTCTACCGCTACCCCCAGGCCGAGTTCCCGTACGCCCGGCTGCGCGAGGAGAACGCCCGGCGCACCCGCGAGGAGCGCGAGCACGAGCTCGGCGACACCGGCGTCCTCGACGGCAACCGCTTCTTCGACGTCGAGGTCACCTACGCCAAGGCCTCGCCCGACGACGTCTGCGCGGTGATCAGCGCCACCAACCACGGGCCCGACCCCGCGCCCCTGGACCTCGTGCCGCAGGTGTGGTTCCGCAACACCTGGGCCTGGGGCTGGGACAAGCGCCGCGGCACCATGGAGCAGGTGCTGCCCCCCACGCTGACCGTGGGCGGCCTGGAGGCCGTGGAGTGCCAGCACGGGCACCTGGGGCGGTACTACGTCACCGCCGAGGGCTCGCCCGAGGTGCTGTTCTGCGAGAACGAGACCAACGCCGTGGAGCTCTTCGGCGCCGAGCGCAACACCACCTCGTACACCAAGGACGGCATCGACCGGCGCATCGTGCGCGGCGACACCTCCGCGGTCAACCCCGCCCTCCAGGGCACCAAGGCGGCCTTCTGGTACCGCTTCGACGAGGTGCTGCCCGGGCAGACCGTCCAGGTCCGCCTCCGGTTGTCGCCGCGCGAACCCGGCCGGCACACCTTCGGCAGCGGCTTCGACGCCGTCCTGCGCGACCGGGCCGCCGAGGCCGACGCCTTCTACGACGACGTCCTGCCCGACGGGCTGCCCGCCTCCGACCGGCACATCGCGCGGCGCGCCTACGCCGGGCTGCTGTGGACCAAGCAGCTGTACCGCTACGACGTGCGGCAGTGGCTGGACGGCGACCCCTGGACCGACCCCGCGCCCGAGTCCCGCCGGGCCAGGGGCGGGCGCAACACCGGCTGGCGGCACCTCGCGCTCGCCGACGTGATCTCCATGCCCGACGAGTGGGAGTACCCCTGGTTCGCCGCCTGGGACCTCGCCTTCCACTGCATCCCGCTCGCGCACGTGGACCCCGAGTTCGCCAAGGAGCAGCTCGTCCTCATGTGCCGGGAGTGGTCCATGCACCCCAACGGGCAGCTGCCCGCGTACGAGTGGGCCTTCGGCGACGTCAACCCGCCCGTGCACGCCTGGGCCGCCTGGCACGTCTACCGCCTCGACGGGTACCGCGACCAGGGCTTCCTCGTGCGGGTGTTCACCAAGCTGCTGCTGAACTTCTCGTGGTGGGTCAACCGCAAGGACGCCGACGGGTCCAACCTCTTCGAGGGCGGCTTCCTCGGGATGGACAACATCGGCCTCTTCGACCGCTCCGCGCAGCTGCCCCCCGGGTACCGGCTCGAGCAGTCCGACGCGACCAGCTGGATGGCGTTCTACTGCCAGCAGATGTTCAAGATCGCCCTGGAGCTGTCCCGGCACGACCCCGCCTGGGAGGACGTGGCGACGAAGTTCCTCGAGCACTTCCTGTCCATCGCCCAGGCGATGATGTCGTTCGGCTCCCAGGAGGTGACGCTCTGGGACGAGGCCGACGGCTTCTTCTACGACGTCCTGCTGCACCCCGACGGCACCGCCGAGCCGATGCGGGTGCCGTCCATGGTGGGGCTGCTGCCCATCCTCGGGGCCACCGAGGTGCCGCCGTGGATCTCCGAGGAGTGCCCCGACCTCACCGCCCGGCTGCGGTGGCTGCAGCGGCGCCGGCCCGAGCTGACCCTGCCGCTGCTGACGCGCTCCGGGCCCGACGGGCGGCAGATGCTGCTCTCCCTGCTCGACAAGCCGCGACTGACGCGCATCCTCGACCGGATGTTCGACCCCGAGCAGTTCCTGTCCGACTACGGCATCCGCTCGCTGTCCGCGGCCGTCACGGAGCACATCACCACCGAGGTCAGCGGCCAGCACTCCTCGATCGTGTACGAGCCCGGCGAGTCCCGCACCGCCCTGTTCGGCGGCAACTCCAACTGGCGCGGGCCCGTCTGGTTCCCCGTCAACGTGCTGCTGGCGGACAAGCTGCGCACCTACGGGCGCTTCTTCGGCGACGAGGTCACCGTCGAGCACCCGCGCGGCTCCGGGCGGCGCATCACGCTCGTGCAGGCCGCCGACCTCATCGACGACAGCCTCGTGTCCCTCTTCCGCCCCGTGGACGGCCGGCGCCCCGCCGACGGCGAGCGCATCGAGGCCACCGACGACCCGCTGTGGCGCGAGCACCCCACCTTCAACGAGTACTTCGACGGCGACACGGGCGAGGGCCTCGGCGCCACCCACCAGACGGGCTGGACGGCGCTCGTGGCGCACCTGCTGCACCCCCGGCTCCCCCCGGGCCCGCCGCAGCGCTGAGCCGGTGCCGGCGGGCCACCCGGACGGGGGGTCCACCGGCGCCGCGCCGCTGCCGGTGGCAAGCTCGCAGGGCCGCTGGAGCGGGCCGGCGGCCACGGCGGGAGGAGCGCGCGGGAACCGTGGGTGCCCTCACGCTCGTCGTCGCCCTGGCGTCCGTCGTCACCGCCGTCACCGCGGTGCTCGCCCGGCAGCGGCGGGTGCGGACCCCGGCGGCCGTGCCGCTGACCGCGTCGCTGGCGTCCGTCAGCGTGTGGGCCGCCGCCGTCGTGCTGCTGAACAGCGGGCAGCGGCCCGCCGTGCTCGACGCCCTCGTGCACGTGCAGTACCTGGGCATCACCGGGGCCGTCGCCGCCAACCGGCTGTTCGCCCACACCGTCACGGGCCGCCGCCTGACCGCCCGGCGCGTGCTGGTGCTGTGCGTCGAGCCGCTGCTCGTGCAGGTGGCGCTGCTGGCCGATCCCGCCGTGCGGCTCTTCTACGCCAGCGTCGAGCACACCGGTGACCCCCTCGTCCGGGAGACCACCCTCGGCCCGCTGTTCTGGGCGCACGCCCTCTACAGCTACGCGGTCGTCGCCGACAGCGCGGCCGTCGTCGTGCGGCAGCGGCGGTACGCCACCGGGCTGCTGCGGCGTCAGCTCGGCACCGTGCTGCTGGCCATCGCCGCGCCCGCCCTCGTCAACGTCGTCACCGTGACGCTGCCGGCGGAAGCGCTCAGCGTCGACCCCACCCCGGCCGTCTTCGCGGTGACCGGGGTGCTCTTCGCGTTCTCCGTGCTGCGGCAGGACCTGCTGCACCTGCTGCCCGTCGCCCGGGGGCTGGTCGTGGACACGCTCGGGGACGGGGTCCTCGTCGTGGACGAGCAGGACCGGGTCGTGGACGCCAACCCCGCGGCCGCCGCGCTCCTCGAGCGCCTCGGGCACCCGCCGGTCACGGCCGGGGACGCCCTGGCCGACGCCACCGGCCCGGCGCTGGCCGCGGCCGTCGGCACCGGGGAGGGTGAGCGGGTCGTGCAGGTCGGTGCGCTCAGCCTGGACGTGCGGGTGCGCCGCATCCACGACCCCCGCGGGAACGCGCTCGGCCGCGTCGCCGTGCTGCGCGACGTCACCGCGCAGCGCGAGCAGCAGCGCGCGCTGGAGGACGCCAACGCGCAGCTGCGCCAGCACGTGGAGACCATCGAGCGGCTGCGCGCCGACCTCGCCGAGGAGGCCGCGCGCGACCCGCTCACCGGGCTGCGCAACCGCCGCCGGTTCGTCGACGACCTCGCCGAGCGGCTGGGCGGGGCCGCCGGCGGCGGGCGGCCGCTCGCGCTCGTGCTGCTGGACGTGGACCACTTCAAGGCCGTCAACGACACGCACGGGCACGCCGTCGGTGACGCCGTGCTCGTCGCGGTGGCCGCGGTGCTGCGCGAGCACGCACGCGCCGAGGACGTCGTGCGCTACGGCGGGGAGGAGTTCGTCGTCGTGCTGCCCGGCCTGGACGCCGCCGCGGCCGCCGCCCGGGCCGAGGAGCTGCGCACCGCGTGCGCCCGGCTGCGCGTCGGCGGTGGCGGCCCGGACGGCGACGTGCGCGTCACCATCAGCGCGGGCGTGGCGGCGTGCCCCGAGCACGGGCCAGCGCCCGACGACCTGCTGCTCGCGGCCGACCGGGCGCTGTACGCCGCCAAGGCCGGCGGGCGCGACCGGGTGGCCCTGGCCACCTGAGCGCGCCCGCCGGGCGGGGCGTCACCAGATGCGGACGCGCTCCGCGGGGTCCATCCACAGCCCGTCGCCGGGCGTCACGCCGAACGCCTCGTGGAACTCCACCAGGTTGCGGACGACCGCGTTGCAGCGGAACTCCGGCGGGGAGTGCGGGTCGATCGCCAGCCGGCGCTCCACCTCGGCGGGGCGGACCTTGCCGCACCACACCCTCGCCCAGCCGAAGAACAGGCGCTGCTGGCCCGTGAGGCCGTCCACGACCGGGGCCTCGCGGCCGTCCAGGGCGATCTCGTACGCCTTGTGGGCGATGGTCAGCCCGCCGAGGTCGCCGATGTTCTCGCCGACGGTCAGGGCGCCGTTGACGTGCTTGCCGGGCGTCTCCGGCGGTTCCAGGGCGTCGTACTGGGCGATGAGGGCCTGCGTCCGCTTCCCGAACTCCTCCCGGTCGGCGTCGGTCCACCAGTCGCGCAGGTTGCCGTCGCCGTCGTACTTCGAGCCCTGGTCGTCGAAGCCGTGGCCGATCTCGTGGCCGATGACCGCGCCGATGCCGCCGTAGTTCTCGGCGTCGTCGGCGTCCAGGGAGAAGAACGGCGGGCGCAGGATCGCCGCGGGGAAGACGATCTCGTTCATGCCCGGGTTGTAGTAGGCGTTGACCGTCTGCGGGGTCATGAACCACTCCGAGCGGTCCACCGGTCCGCCGAGCTTGGCCAGCTCGCGGTCGACCTCGAACGCGAAGGCGCGGCGCACGTTGCCCAGCAGGTCGCCGCGCTCGATCGTCAGGGCCGAGTAGTCGCGCCACTGGTCGGGGTGGCCGATCTTGGGGGTGAACTTCGCCAGCTTCTCCAGCGCGCGGTCCTTCGTCTCGCGCGTCATCCAGTCCAGCGCCTCGATGTCCTGGCGGTAGGCCTCGACGAGGTTCGCGACGAGCTCCTCCATCCGGGCCTTCGCCTCCGGAGGGAAGTGCTCGGCGACGTACAGCTCGCCCAGCGCCTCGCCGAGGGCGCCCTCCACCAGGCCGACGCCGCGCTTCCAGCGCTCGCGCAGCTGCGGGGCGCCGGTCAGCGTCGTGCCGTAGAAGGCGAAGTTCTCCGCCACCAGCTCGGCGTGCAGGTAGGGGGCGGCCTGGTGCAGCACCCGCCAGCCCAGCCACTCGCGCCACGTCGAGACGGGGGTGCCCGTCAGGACCTGCGCCACGCCCTCCAGGTAGCTGGGCTGGCGCACCACGACCTGCTCGAAGGCGCTGTCGGGCAGGCCGGCCGCGGCCGTCCAGGCGCCCAGGTCCACGCCCGGCAGCAGCGCCGCCAGGCCGGCGCGGTCGAGCTTGTTGTAGGTGGCGTTCGCGTCGCGGTTGCGCACCCGGTCCCAGTGGTGGGCGGCCAGCGCCGTCTCCAGCTCCAGGACGCGGCGGGCGCTGCCGGCCGGGTCGGGGCGCCCGCCGATGGCCAGCACCCGCTCGACGTGCGCGACGTACGCCTCGCGCAGGTCGGCGTACTGCTCCTCGCGGTAGTACGACTCGTCGGGCAGTCCCAGGCCGGACTGGGTGACGTAGACGACGTACTCGTCGGACTTGGCGTTGTCGGTGTCCACCCAGTAGGCGAAGGGGCCGCCGACGCCGAGGCGCTCGAAGCGCCCCAGCAGCCGCACCAGGCCGTCGACGTCGGTGACGGCGTCGACCTGCTCCAGCTCGCCGGCGACGGGCTCCACGCCGAGGGCCTCGACGCGGTCGGTGTCCATGAAGGAGGCGTAGAGGTCGCCGATCTTCTGCTGCACGCCGCCGGGCTCGGCGGAGCCGTCCGCGGCGGCCGCGGCGGCGGCCTCCACGATGGTGCGGCACTCGGCCTCCGACTGGTCGCGCAGGCGCACGAAGGCGCCGTCGACCGCGCGGTCCTCCGGGATCTCGGCGGTCGCCAGCCAGCGGCCGTTGACGTGGCGGAAGAGGTCGTCCTGCGGGCGCACCGAGGGGTCGACGTCCTCGGCCGCCGGGCGCTGGTCGGTGATCGAGCTCATGGCCGGAGCCTAGGCCCGGGCCACAGCCGCGCGCCGGTCGGCGACGGCGACCGCCGTGACGAGGGTGAGGGCGAGCGCGGTGGCGACCGCGACCACGAGGGACATGGCGCCGGCGTCGCCGCCCAGGGCGCCGGTGAGGACGCCGACGAGGCCGCCGACGCCGGACTGCAGGGCGGTGACCAGGGCGGCGGCCGAGCCGGCGCTGGCGCCGTACGGCTCCAGGGCCATGGTGACCGCGTTGGGCATGATCAGGCCCAGGCTCAGCAGCATCAGCCACAGCGGGGCGGCGAACACCACGAGGCTGTCCACGCCGATGAGGACGACGGCGCCCAGCACCAGGGAGAGGGCGAACGCGGCGGTGACGCCGACGCGCAGCAGCGCCGGGGAGCCGAAGCGCTGCACCAGGGCGGCGTTGAGCTGGCTGCCGCCGACGAGCGCGGTGCCCATGACGGCGAAGAGCAGGGCGTACTGGCCGGAGCTGAGGCCGAAGCCCTCCTGGAAGACGAACGGGGAGGTCGCCACGTAGCTCATGACCACGGACATCGCCAGGCCCGGCACGACGGCCAGGCCCAGGAAGCGGCGGTCGCGCACCAGGGCGCCGTAGCCGGCGAAGGCGCGCAGCACCCGGTCGCCGCGGCGGCGGGCCACCGGGACGGCGTCCGCGGCCGGCTCGGCGGTGGTGGGCTGGCGGGAGGCCTGGGCGGGCACGTCGCCGGTGCGGGGGGCGGCCAGCTCCGGGCGGGTCTCCGGCAGGCGGCGCCACACGGCGAGCATCACCAGCAGGCCGGCGACCGACAGCAGCGCCAGGACGGGCCGCCAGCCGGTGTGCGCGGCGATGGCACCGCCGATCGTGGGGGCGAACAGGGGGGCGACACCGATGACGAGCACCAGGCGCGACATCAGCCGGGCGGCGCGCGGGCCGGTGAAGAGGTCGCGGATGATCGCCATGCCGACGACCGCGCCGGCCGCCGCGCCCGCGCCGGAGAGGAACCGGAACGCCACCAGGGCGGTCAGGTTGGGCGCGATCGCGCACAGCAGGCAGGCCACGACGTAGACGGCGAAGCCGACCAGGGCGGGCTTGCGGCGGCCGTACGCGTCGCTGAGGGGACCGCTGACCAGCTGCCCGAGGGCGGAGCCGACGAGCACGCAGGTGATGGTCAGCTGGGTGCTGGCGTCGCTCACGCCGAGGTCGCGGGCGACGTCGGGCAGGGACGGCAGGTAGAGGTCGATGGTCACCGCGCCCAGGGCGGCCATGACGCCGAGGAGCAGGACCAGCCCGAACGTCGACGAGCCGCGGGCGGGGGTGGTGTCGGTGGTGGAGGGGGTGGACGTGGGCAGCGCGGTCATCGCGGGAGCGGTCCTCGGAGGCCTGGGCGGGGGGTGCGCCGCGCGCCGTCGGGCGGAGCAGGACGGAGCGGGTCGCTCACCGTCACCGTCCAGCCTAGGGCGGACGGCGCCGGGAGTCTCCCCGGTTCCGTGTCGCTGCTGAACCGGGTCAGCGGGACGTCACCGGCCCGCGGGCGAGCCGCACCCGGCGGCCTCGGGGTGCGGGCCCGGCACGCCCGCGGCGGTGCGCCGGCCGGCGCGGCCGGCCAGCAGCAGCGAGGCGGCGCCGAGCAGGACGACCAGGGCGGCGTACCCCTCGGCGACGGCGCGCAGGCCGACGTGCGGGGTGAGCAGGCCGCCCACCACCGACGGCACGCCGAAGGCGAGGTAGCACATGACGTAGACGGCGGCGAGGACGCCGGCGCGCTCGGCGGCCGGGGCGGTGGCGACCACGGCCCGCAGACCGCCCTGGAAGGCGGCCCCGAAGCCGACGCCGGAGACCACGGAGGCGGTGAAGAACAGCGGGGTGGACGCCTGCTGCAGCGCCACGACCAGCAGGGCCGGGCCGACCAGGAACGCGGCCGAGCCGGCGAGCGCGACCCGGCGGGCCGGCAGGTTCCGGGTCAGGACCCCCACGAGGGCGCCGGTGCCGGTGAGGCTGGCGACGACGAGGCCGCCGACGAGGTGGTCGGTGCGGCCCAGCACGCCCGCGGCGACGGAGGGGCCCAGGCCCAGGAACAGCCCGCCGAGGGCCCAGCTGCCGGTCAGGGCCGGGGCCAGCGCCACCAGGACCGGGCGGGTGGCGGCGGGCACCCGCACGGACGGCGCGAGGGAGGCGCGGGCGCCCGGCGTGCGCGGGGAGGTCTCGGGGGCGGCCAGCAGGAGGGCGGCGCAGGCGACGAGCAGGACGGCGAGCACCGCGTAGACGAGGCGGGCCGGGGCGGGCGCGTACTGCACGAGCAGGCCGGCGCCGAGTCCGCCGACCATGAGCCCGACCGGCGGGGCGGCGCCGTTGAGGGTCTGCGCCAGGGTGGTGCGCGAGCCGCCGAGGTCGAGCAGCCAGGCGCCCAGGGCGCCGATCGCGGCGCCGGTGCCCACGCCCTGCAGGGCGCGCGCGGCGATCAGCCAGCCGGCCGAGCCGGCGAGCAGGAACCCGGCCAGCGCCACGAGCACGCCGGCGAGGCCGGCCAGCACGACGGCCCGCCGGCCCAGGTGGTCCGAGAGGGAACCGACGGTGAGCAGCGCCAGCAGCAGGGTGCCGGCGTAGACGGCGAAGACGACCGTGACGGTCGTGGCGCTCAGGCCCCACTCCTGCTGGTAGACGGGGAAGACCGGCGAGGGCGCGGAGGACGCCGACACCAGCAGGGCGAGGGTGGCGGCGACCAGCCAGAAGGCGGTGCGCTCGGGCAGGCGGCGGCGGGCTGGGGGCACGGTTCTCCTCGGGGAGCGGCGCTGTCGGGGGCACCGGGGACCGTTCGCCGGCACCCGGCACGAACCCGTTGCCCCGGGACGTTGTTCCCGCTGGACCCACCGGGTGCCGCCCGGCCCGCCCCGGTAGCGTCGCCCCAGGGACCACGCGAGGAGGAACCGGGATGGGCGTGACGCTCGCCAAGGGCGGCAACGTGTCGCTGACCAAGGTGGCGCCGAACCTCACCGAGGCCGCCGTCGGCCTCGGCTGGGACGTGCGCACCACCACCGGCGTCGACTTCGACCTCGACGCCAGCGCGCTGCTGCTCGGGGCCGGCGGCAAGGTGCTCTCCGACGCCCACTTCGTCTTCTACAACCAGCTCGCCAGCCCCGACGGGGCCGTGCGGCACGCCGGGGACAACCGCACCGGCGAGGGCGAGGGCGACGACGAGGTGATCGAGGTCGACCTGCTGTCCGTGCCCGGCGCGTGCGAGCGCATCGTCTTCGCGGTGTCCATCCACGAGGCCGAGGCGCGCCGGCAGAGCTTCGGGCAGGTCCACGGCGCCTTCATCCGGCTCGTGGACCGCGCCACCGGCGAGGAGGTCGTGCGCTTCGACCTGTCCGAGGACGCCTCCACCGAGACCGCCATGCTCTTCGGGGAGGTGTACCGGCGCGGCGAGGAGTGGAAGTTCCGCGCCGTCGGGCAGGGCTACGCCTCGGGCCTGCGCGGCATCGCGCAGGACTTCGGCGTCGACGTGGACTGACGCCCGGTCCGGCGCGGCCTCAGCCGGCCGGCTGCGGCACGCGCTCCGACCACGCCCGGCGCAGCACCTCCAGCAGGTGCTCCGCCGGCTGCGCGCCCGAGACGCCGTAGCGGCGGTCCACCACGAAGAACGGCACCCCGCGCGCACCCAGCGCGGCGGCCTCCGCCTCGTCGGCGCGCACCGCGTCCAGGAGGGCGTCGCGCGCCAGGACGTCGCGGACCTCCGCCGCGTCCAGGCCCACCTGGGCGGCCAGCCGCACCAGCGTCTCGTCGTCGCCCAGCGCCTCGCCCTCGGCGAAGTGCGCCAGCACCAGCCGGCGCAGCGCCTGCACCTGCACCTGCACGCCGCGCTCGCGGGCCAGGTGCAGCACCTGGTGCGCCTTCGCCGTGTTCGCCGGCACCGACAGCTCCTGGTGCAGCACCAGGCCCTCCTCGGCGGCGGTGGCGTCCACGCCGGCGACCATCGACCGCACCTGCTCCACGTCCGTGCCGAACTTCGCGGCCAGCCGGCGCAGGTGCGCGTCCGGCTCGGGCTCCTCACCGGGGGCGCGCGGCGGCCCGGACACCGCCGACGGGTCCAGCTCGAAGGAGCGCCACACCACCTCGACGTCGTCCGCGTGCTCGAAACCGGCCAGGGCGCGCTCGAAGCGGCGCTCGCCGATCGCGCACCACGGGCACACCACGTCGGCCCAGATCTCCACCTTCACGGCGGGTGCAACCCCGCGGGGCGCCGGGATCGTCCCCGCTCCCCCGGACGGCTCAGCGGCGGGGGCGGGGGCGGGCGGCGCCCGGCAGCCGCTCCCGGCGGTGGTCGCCGACCACGTCCGGCAGCTCAATGCCCAGGCCGGCGCTCGGCCGGCCGGTGGACGGGCGGGCACCCGGCCGGGAGCGCGCCACGGTGCGGCCCACCAGGGCCGCGACCAGCAGGATGACGACGAGGGACACCAGCACGGTCACCACCACGACCTCCTCGCGGACGTCGGCCCCGCCGGCACCGCCGGGGCCCACCACCACGGTCGCACGCCGACGCCCCGGGCGCGAGGGGTCCGTGCGGCGGCCCGGGCCTCAGACCGCGACGGGCGCCTTGATGGCGGGGTGGTGCACGTAGCCGTCGAGCTCGAAGTCCTCGAACTCGTGCTCGAACAGCGGACGGCGGGCCACCCGCAACCGCGGGAACGGGTGCGGCTGCCGGCTCAGCTGCTCGGCGACCTGCTCGACGTGGTTGTCGTAGACGTGCACGTCGCCGCCCGTCCACACGAAGTCGCCGACCTCCAGGCCCACCTCGTCGGCCACCAGGTGCGTCAGCAGCGCGTACGAGGCGATGTTGAACGGCACGCCGAGGAAGAGGTCGGCGGAGCGCTGGTACAGCTGGCAGGACAGCTTCCCGTCGGCGACGTGGAACTGGAACAGCGCGTGGCACGGGGCCAGCGCCATCTTCTCCAGCTCGGCCACGTTCCACGCCGAGACGACCATGCGGCGCGAGTCCGGGTCCGTGCGCAGGGTGTGCAGCACCTGCGCGACCTGGTCCACGTGCCGGCCGTCCGGCGTGGGCCACGAGCGCCACTGCACCCCGTAGACCGGGCCGAGGTCACCGTCCGCGTCGGCCCACTCGTCCCAGATGCTCACCCCGCGCTCCTGCAGCCAGCGCACGTTGGAGTCCCCGCGCAGGAACCACAGCAGCTCCAGCGCCACCGACTTGAAGTGCACCCGCTTGGTGGTGACCAGCGGGAAGCCGGCGGAGAGGTCGTAGCGCAGCTGGGCGCCGAACCAGGAGCGGGTGCCGGTGCCGGTGCGGTCTCCCTTCGGGGTGCCGTTCGCCACCACGTGCCGCAGCAGGTCCTCGTACTGGGTGTCGACGCGAGCCACGACGGGACAGCTTAGGCGGGCGGGACCGGGTCGGGCAGCCGCCCGCGGGCCGCGAGGACCTGTCCGAACCGCTCCGCGGGCGCCGGCCGCCCGAACAGGTACCCCTGGACCAGGTCGCAGTCCAGCACCTGCAGCACGTCGTGCTGGTGGGCGTGCTCGACGCCCTCGGCGACGACCGACAGGCCCAGCGCGTGCCCCACCGCCACGATCGCGTCGACGATGCGCACGTCGCCGGGCCCGTCCCCCAGGCGGCTGGTGAACGAGCGGTCGATCTTGACGACGTCCACCGGCAGGGTCCGCAGGGTCGACAGGCTGGAGTAGCCGGTGCCGAAGTCGTCCACCGCCACCCGCACGCCCAGGCCGCGCAGCCGGCCCAGGATCGAGCAGGCCGCCGCCTCGTCCACCATGAGGGCCGACTCGGTGATCTCCAGGCCCAGCGCGGTGGCCGGCAGGCCCGCCCCGGTCAGGGCGGCGACGACGGTGTCGGCGAACCCCTCGTCGCCGAGCTGGTGCGGGGAGACGTTGACCCACACCCGCAGGTCCCGCGCCGAGGGGTGCTCGGCGCGCCAGCGGGCCATCTGGCGGCAGGCGGACTCCAGCACCCACCGTCCCAGCTCGCCGATGAGCCCCTCGCCCTCGGCGACGGGCACGAACTCCGACGGCGGCACCGGGCCCACCCCCGGCCGCGTCCAGCGCAGCAGCGCCTCGAACCCGGCCAGCCGGCCGGAGGCGGTCTCCACCTCCGGCTGGTAGTGCACCTCGAACTGGTCGGTGCCCACCGCGTCCCGCAGGGCCAGCGACAGCCCCCGCCGCACCGCCGAGCGCTGCCGCAGCTCCGCGTCGTACACCCGCACCCGGGCCCGGCCCGCCCGCTTGGCCACGTGCATCGCCTCGTCCGCGTCCCCCAGCAGGAAGTCGAGGTCGCCCGTCCCGCTGAGCTCCGTGGTGGTCAGGCCGGTGCTGGCGCTCAGGCGCACGACGTGCCCGGGCACGTGCACCGGCAGGGCGAAGCACGCGGCCACGCGCTCCGCCGCCTCCAGGGCGGCACCCGGGACGACGTGCGGCAGGACGACGGTGAACGCGTCCCCCGCGAAGCGGCACGCCAGGTCCCGCGGGCCCAGCACCGCGCGCAGCGCGTCGGCCGCCGCGAGCAGGTAGCCGTCGCCGGCGGAGTGCCCCAGGGAGTCGTTGACCGTCTTGAAGCGGTCCACGTCGGACAGCAGCACCGCGTGGACCGCACCGGGTGCGGGCGGCTCGGCCAGCACGCGCCGCGCGCGCTCGAGGAACGCGGTGCGGTTCAGCAGACCGGTCACCGTGTCGCGGGTGGCCAGCCGGGTCAGCTCCCGGGCCGAGCGGTCGCACTCGATCACCACCCGCGTCAGGTCGCGCAGGGCCGGGACCACGCCGTCCACCGGCACCGCTCCCGGGCGGCGGCTGTAGAGCGCGAACGTGCCCAGGGCGGTGCCGTCCTCCCCCAGCACCGGCAGGGACGTGCACGCCGCCAGGCCGTGCTCGGCGGCCAGCGCGCGGTACCCGCTCCACTCGGCGGCGGTGGCGATGTCGTCGGTGACGACCGGCTCGCGCCGGTGCAGCGCGGTGCCGCAGGAGCCGACGCCCTCGGCGACGGGCATCCCGTCCACGGCGGCCCGGTAGGCGGCCGGCAGGCTCGGGCCGGCACCGTCGCGCATCGTGGTGCCGTCGTCGGCGGCCAGCAGCACGCTGCACAGCACGTCCGGCCCCACCAGCACCTCCACGTGCCGGGCCAGCCGCTCCAGCACCGCCGGCAGCCGGTGCCCGGCCACCACCGCCTCCAGCACGTCGCGCTGGGCCTCCAGCAGGAGGGCGTCGCGCTCGTGGGCGTCCGCGCGGCGGCGCAGCGCCAGCAGCGCGCGCACCAGGTGCGCCTGGCTGCGCAGCACCTCCCGGTCCGCCGCCGTGAAGCGCCGCGGGTGGCGGTCGGCCACCGACAGCGCCCCCAGCGCGGAGCCGTCCTCGTCGACCAGGGGCACGCCCAGGTACGAGCGCACCGCGCCGTGCGCAGCGAAGGGGTGGTGCCGGAAGACCGGGTGACCGCGGGCGTCGGCCACGCTCAGGGGCGCCCCCGTGGCGACCACGTGGGCCCCCGGGGACAGCTCGTCGGGCACCTCGGCCCCCGAGGTGCGCAGCCCCCGCTCGGCGGGGAACCACTGCCGGCCCGGCCGGACCAGCTCCAGGGCCGCCACCGGCACCCGCAGCACCCCGGCGACGTGGTCGACCACGCCCTGCAGGTCGGCGTCGTGCACGCCGAGGAGCCCGCAGGCGTCCACGGCGGCCAGGCGCGCGGGGTCGGCGACCGCCGCCCGCAGGACCTCACGCCTCACGACCGCGGCACCGGGCGGGGGCCCCGGTGGGGTGCGTGCAGCGGCAGGGGGCACCCCTGGTTGCGCAGCGCTGCCAATCGCACACGCCCAGTATGGGGGTGGCGGCTCAGGCCGCGAGGTGGTCGTCGAAGCCCGCATCGTCGGGCACCTCACCGCGCACCACCGCCGCCAGCCGCGCCAGCCACGCGGCACCGGCCCCGTCGTTCACCGCGCGCGCCGGCAGCAGCACCGGGTACGGGCGGTCCAGGACACCGTCCGCCGGTCGCACGTCGACGTGCGCGACGTCGTGGCCCAGGGCGTGCAGCCGGTCCGCCATCGCGTAGTCGGTGCGCGAGTCGCCCGCCGTGCGCCAGGCGCGCGGCAGCGGCCCGTCCGCCGCCAGCAGCCGCAGGGCCGTGTCCGCACCGCGGTCCTTGCCCAGCAGCACCGACTCCACGTCCGTGGAGATGATCGTGGGGTCCACGCGCCAGCCCACCGCACCGGACGCGTCCGGGCGGCGGCCGCCGCGGTGCTCCACGCCCATCCCGAAGCCGGCGAGCACCTCCACCGCCGCGGCGTCGTAGCGCTCCTGCGCCGCCAGGTACGCCGCGCTCGGCACGTCCAGGCGCTGCTCGACGGAAACCATCGCGTGCTTGCCGGGGTCGACGAACATCGTCTCCGCGAAGTCGCGGCGGGCCAGCTCCTCCAGGGCCGCCACCGCCGCCGGCGGCACCGCCAGGTCCGCGTCCACGTGCAGCGGCCCCGCGCCGTCCGCGGTGATCGAGAAGTGCACGGCGCCCTTCTCGCACACCGCGTGCAGCCGCGCCCCCTCCGGCAGCCCCGCCGCCAGGAGGGGGCCGACGACCTGCTCGCGCAGGAAGAGGTCCGAGCGGCCCGTGTTGAACACCACCGGCACGCCCGCGGCCAGCAGCTCCAGCAGGCTGTCCAGCAGCCCCGGGGCGCTGACGGTGCGGGTGACGGGGCTGGCCACGGGACCGTCGACGTCCAGGAGCAGGCCGAAGGGAGGGACGTCCAGGGTGCGGGTCACGTGCCGCATCCTCCCGCACCCGCGGGCGTCAGCCGGCGGTCGGGAGCGCTCCGCCGCCCGCCCGCTTCACGCGGTACATCGCCTCGTCCGCCGCGCGCAGCACCCCCGGCACCGCCGCCGCACCCGCCCCCGGCGGCACCGGCGCGACACCGACGCTGGCGCTGACGCACGCGTCGAAGCCGTCCACCAGCACCGGTTCGGCGACGACCCGCTCCACCCGGTGCGCCACGGCCAGCGCGGCGGCCGCGTCCACCGGCCGGCCGGGCTCGCCGCGCAGCAGCACGGCGAACTCGTCCCCGCCCAGGCGGGCCACCAGGCCCGGCGCCGCGACCACGGCCCGCAACCGGGCCGCGACCTGCTGCAGCAGCACGTCGCCCGCGTGGTGGCCCAGGGTGTCGTTGACCTGCTTGAAGCCGTCGAGGTCCACCAGCAGCAGCGCCGCCGGCTCCGCACCGGCGCACGCGCCCTCCAGCGCCTCCAGCAGGGCGCGGCGGTTCGGCAGGCCCGTCAGGTGGTCGGTGTGCGCCAGCTCCGTGACCTCCGCCAGGCGCGCCCGCTCCGCCTGCCGCATCCGGGCGCTGTCCACCACCAGCGCGCCCTCCAGCGCGAGCCGGCGCGCCAGCTCCCGCTCCCGCGCCGTCCAGCGGCGCCCGGGGGCCACGTCGCCGCACACCGCCATCCCCACCGGACCGCTCGCCGACAGCAGCGGCATCGCCGCGTACGAGCGCAGGCCCATCACCTCGGCGAACCCGCCGGTGCGGCGCAGCTCGCGGGCGTCGTCCGCCAGGACCGGCCCGCGCTCCGCCTCGGCGCGGCGCCACACCGGGGAGTCGTCCGCCCGGCGGCCCACCAGGCCGCGGGCCAGCTCCCCGGCGACCGCGTCCGGCACACCCACGCCGTAGACGGTGCGGATGACGCCCTCCGCGTCCGTGACGTGCACGGCAGCGCGCTCGGTGCCGAAGGCGTCCGCCGTCACCCGGGCCAGCAGCCGCGCCGCCTGCCCCACGGTGGTGGCGCGCGCCCCCTCCTCGAACAGCCGGCGCACCGCCGCGGCGGCCACCGCGTCGAAGGCGCGCTCCCGCCGCACCGCGACGGTGCGCGCGGCGAGCGCGACGTGGTGGACGAGTGCCGCCACGACGTCGGGCCGCGGCGGCGAGCCGTCGCCGCGCACGAGGGTCAGCTCCCCCAGGTCGTGCCCGACCACGCGCAGCGGCACGCGCAGCAGCCCCGCACCGGCGGCAGCACCGGCCGCGTCGACGTCGTCGGCGCCGCGCTCACCGGGCGTGCGCGCCACGGCACCCACCACCGCGCCCGACGGCGCCAGGTGCGCCACGGCGAGGGACAGGACCTCCGCGACCGGCACGGGCTCCGCCAGCGACCGCACGAGCTGCACCAGCAGCGCGTCCTGCGCCGCCTCGTGCCCACCGGGGATCCTCACCCCTGCAGCCTCGGCACGGGCGGGCCCCGGCTCAACGGCCGGCGGCACCCCGAGCGGGGACGGCACGGCGGTCACGTCCAGTACAGGTACCGGGCCGCGGGCAGCTCGCGGGCCAGCGCCTGCTCGAACCACGACCGCAGCTCGCGCGTCGTGGCGGCGTCGTAGACGAACTTCACGGAGCCGAAGCGGCCGTGCTTGCGCACGCGGGTGGACTCCTCCAGGTCCAGCTTCGTGCGCGGGTACCAGCCCAGCTGCACCTCCTTGCTGCGCGGGGTGAAGCGGTGGGTGATGCACTCGACGGTGAGGTCCAGACCGGGCACGTCCGCCAGCTCGGCGGCCGCGTCGGCCAGCAGCCGCCCGTACGCCTCGCGCCAGCCGTCCACCGGCACGATCGGGGCGATCGTCAGGCCCACGGGGTACCCGGCGCGGGCGAGGCGGCCCAGGGCGCGCAGGCGCGCCGGCACCCGCGCGGTGCCGCCCTCGAAGCGCTCGACACCGGGTGCGTTCACGGACGCCCGCACGCGGGTGCGCCCGCCGTGCGGCAGGTCCAGCAGGCCGTCGACGTCGTCGTACTTCGTCGTCAGGCGCAGCTGGACGGGGCCGGGGAAGTCGTGGGTGCCGAAGTGCGCGATCGTCGCGGACAGGGAGCCGGTGACGTGCTCGACGGCGAGCGGGTCCGTGTAGCAGGACGCCTCGAAGGTGGTGCCCTCGTGGCCGCGCGCGACCGTGCCGGAGGTGACCGCGCCGGTGCCGACGACGTCGTCGAGGCCCGCGAGGATCCGCGGCAGGTCCGCGTAGACGCGGGTGATCGGCGGACCGGACAGCGACCCGGCCAGGTAGCAGTACTGGCAGTGCCCGGGGCAGCCCTCGGCGATGGGGAACGCGAAGTCGGCGCTCGGCGGGATCGGGGCCGGCCGGCGCTTGGAGGCGGCGCTGGTGACGACGGCGAGGGTGCGCTTGGCGGTGGCGTAGGTGGCGCGCTCGTCGGCGCCGCGCAGGCTCGGCAGGCGGTCGCCGCTCAGCAGGCGCACGTCCTCGACGCCGGCGGCGGCGAGGCGGTCCAGGATCGCGCGGCCGTGCGGTTCGGCCTGCGCGGAGGCGGTGACGTAGGCGGTGGTGGGGGTCCACAGGCGGGGACGGGTGAGCTGCTCGCTCTGCACGTCCTGTTCAACGCTGGTGACGCTGCGGACCCTCCCGCGGGGCGCGTGGGCCTCACCACAACCGTTCTCCCACCCCCCGGTGATCGAGGAAGTGACAACTTCCTCGATCACCGGGGGGTGGGGGTGGGCGGGGTGCGGTGGTCGGGTGCGGGGCCCAGGATGGCGGCGTGGAGGAGACGCTGCGCCGGGCCGCCCCCGCGCCGGACGGCACGCCGCCTGGCCCGCCCGCCGGGACGCCCGGGCCGGACGCCGGCCACCTCGTGCCGGAGGCGGGCGTCCCCGTCCCCGACGTGCCCGGCGCCGTGCCCGACAGCCCCGCCCTGCGCACCGCCTTCCGCCTGGCCGCGTCGCTGCGCCGCGGCAAGGCCGTGCACGCGCGCGGGGCCGTCGTCGCCGGCGAGGTGACCCGGCACGGGCTGGGCGACCCCGTCGGGGTGCCGTGGATCGACGAGCCCGGCACCGACCGGGCCGTGGTGCGCCTCTCCCGCGCCGCGGGGCTGCCGCGGCCGCTGCCCGACGTGCTCGGCCTGGCCGTGCGCGTCACCGGCCCCGACGGGGAACCGCGCGACCTGCTGCTGTCCACCACGTTCGACACCGGCGCGGGCCGCCGGCTGCTGCGTCCCGCGCTCGACCACCGCTCCGGCACGTACGGCAGCGTCGCGGCGTTCCACGCCCCCACCGGGCCCCTGCTCGCGGGCGCGCGCTGGCGCGACGGGGCGTTCACGCTGGCCGTCGCCGCCCCGCGCGGACCGTGGCGGCCGTTCGCGCGGCTGCACCTGCACGAGGACCCGGCCACCGCGCCCGACCGGACGATCACCTTCGACCCCGGCCGCTACCCCGTGCCCGGCCTGGAGATGCCGGCCGGGTGGCTGCGGCTGCGCGAGCCCGCCTACGCCGGCTCGCGCGCCGGGCGCTCCCGGCACGACCGGTAGGCGCACCGCCCGTGGACCACCCGCCGACGACCACCACGAGGGAGGCCGGCGTGCCGACCACCAGCACCGCCCGCCGCGCCTGGCACCTGTACCGGGCCTGGCGCAACCTGCCCGCCACGCTCGTCGCCGTGGGGTGGGCGCGCGCGCACGGGGTGCGCCCCGTCCTCGGCGCGGACCTGCTGGTGGAGTGCGCGCCCATGCCGCCGCGCACCTACGGCCGCGGCGGCACCACCGTCGGCAACGCGTGGCTGCACGGCGGGCTGGGCGGGCCGGTGCGGCGCCGGCACGAGTCCCGGCACGCCGACCAGTACGCGCTGCTGGGGACCGTGCCGTTCCTGGCGCTGTACGGGCTGAACGCGCTGGTCACCCGCAACGACCCGCGGCTGGACGTGTTCGAGCGGTGGGCGGGCCTGGCCGACGGCGGCTACGCGCCGGCGCGGGGGGCGCCCCCCGGTTCCGGGCGCACCCGCACCGCCAGGACGGCGACGTCGTCCTCGGCGTGACCGGCGACCTCCGCCAGCACCGCGTCGCAGATGCCGTCCGGGCCCAGGTCCGCGAAGCGGGCGGCGGTGCCCGCCAGCCAGTCCACGCCGTCGTCGATGGAGGCGCCGCGGCGCTCCACGAGGCCGTCGGTGTACAGCAGCACGGTGGCGCCGGGCACCAGGCCGTGGACGTGGTCGGCGCGCTGGAAACCGGCGTCCATGCCCAGCAGCAGGTCCGGGTCGGTGCGCAGCACCTCCACCCGCCCGTCGGGGGTGAGGACCACCGGCGGCGGGTGCCCGGCGTTGGACCAGCGCAACCGCCACGCGCGGGCGCCCTCCACCGGCTCCACGGTGGCCAGCACGCCGGTGGCCAGCGCCCCCACGCCCAGGTCGCGCATCGCGCGGTCCAGCGCGGACAGCGCCGAGGCGGGCGAGACCTCCAGGGAGTAGCCGATGCCGCGCAGCAGGTTGCGGACCTGGCCCATCGCCGCGGCGGCGTCCTGGTCGTGGCCCGTGACGTCACCGATGACGAGGCAGGCGGTGCCGGAGGCGGTGAGGAACGCGTCGTGCCAGTCGCCGCCGACCTGGGCGTGCTCGGCCGCCGGCAGGTACCGCACGGCGATCTCCAGGTGCTCCGGCTGCGGCGCGGACGTCAGCAGGCTGCGCTGCAGCGTCTCGGCCAGCGAGCGCACCGCGTCGGCGGCCTCGCGCTCGGCGCGCCGGGCCCGCACCCGGTCCACCGCCTGCGCGGCGGAGGCCGCCAGGGCGGTCAGCAGGTCGCGGTCCTCCGGGCGCAGCTCGCGCGGGCGGCGCCAGGACAGGCCGAGCACGCCGACGGTGCGGTCGGTCAACCGCAGCGGCCAGGCGGCCGTTCCGGCGGCGTCGACGACGGGCACGCCGCGCAGCGCCGCCGGCAGGGCCGCGGCGGCCGGGTCCGCGGTGTCGCCGAGGACGTCGAGGCGGCCGGTGCCGCCCTCGTCGGGCTCCAGCAGGCCCAGCACGACGCCGTCCGCGCCGAGCAGGGCGGAGGCGCCCCGGCCCAGCACGCGCAGCACGTCGATCTCGGCGTCCACGTCGGGCAGCGCCTGCGCGACGGCGACGAGGCCGCCGAGGCGCTGCGCCTGCCACGCCTGCAGGTCCGCGCGGCGGCGCTCCGCCTCGTAGGAGGCGGCCGCGGACAGGCCGTCGCCGACGGTGGCGGCGACCAGGCGCAGGAAGTCGCGGTAGGTGCCGTCGGGGGCGATGCGCGGGCTCAGGCGGGCGGCGAGCACCCCGGGCGGTCCGCCGCCGAGGGCGGCGGGGATCGGCACCCACGCCAGCGGGCCGGCACCGCCGTCCTCGCGCACGAGCACCTGGCGGGGGCGCAGCGGCTCGGGCGGGGGCGGCAGCACGTGCCGGCGGCGACCACCCGCGGCGCCCGGCAGGTGCAGGTCCACCTCGGGCAGGTCCAGCGGGGCGGTGCGCAGCACGTCGAGGGCCCGGTCGGCGACCTCGGCCGGGGAGTCCAGGTCCGTGGCGAGGTCGCCCAGCAGGGTCAGCAGCTCGAGGCGGCGGTGGTCCTGCACCTGGCCGGTGGTCTCCACCGCGATGTCCATCACGCCCTCGACGGCGCCGGACTCGCCGAGCAGCGGCGAGTAGGAGAACGTGAAGTACGACTCCTCCAGGAAGCCCCGGCGGTGCAGCGGCAGGTAGAGGTCCACCGACCAGGTGGCCTCCCCGGCGAGCGCCTTGTCGAAGAGGGGGCGCAGCTCGTCCCACGCCTCGGGGAAGACCTCGCGCACCGGGCGGCCCAGCGCGGCGGGGTGCTTGTCCTCGACCATGTCGGCGTAGGGCTGGTTGTAGAGCATGACCAGGTCCGGGCCCCAGCAGACGAGGGCGGGGAAGCGGGTGCCCAGGGCCAGCTCGAGGGCCTGGCGCAGCGGGCGCGGCCAGCCCGCGGGGTCGCCGACGGGGGTGGCGGCCCAGTCGACCGCCTCGTAGGCCTCGCGCAGGCCCGTCGCCTGGGCGAACGGCAACCTCTTCACGGAGGCTGAACCTAGTGGAGCGCCCCGACGCCGGGCACACCGCCGCGAGGGTGGGAAGACGCAGCGCCGAAGGATGGTTGAACACGCAACGAGGTGCCGTCCGGCACCCGCGACGAGGCGCCCGCGGGCGCCGGGGAGGGGACCAGGGTGGAGATCGGCATCAGCGCCTTCGCGGAGACCACGCCCGACAGCACCGGGACCACGATCAGCCACGCGCAGCGGCTGCGCGAGGTCGTGGAGGAGATCGAACTGGCCGATCAGGTCGGCCTCGACGTCTACGGCCTCGGCGAGCACCACCGGCCCGACTACGCCGCCTCCGCCCCCGCCGTCGCGCTCGCCGCCGCGGCCTCGCGCACCTCCCGCATCCGGCTGACCAGCGCCGTCACCGTCCTGTCCTCCGACGACCCGGTGCGCGTCTTCCAGCAGTTCGCCACCCTCGACGGGCTCTCGGACGGGCGGGCGGAGGTCCTCGCCGGACGCGGCTCCTTCATCGAGTCCTTCCCGCTGTTCGGGTACGACCTCGACGACTACGACGAGCTGTTCACCGAGAAGCTCGACCTGCTGCTGACGATCCGGCGCGACCCCGCGCACGTCGTCTGGCCCGGCGGCCGGCACCGCGCCGCGGTCGACGGCCTCGGCGTGTACCCGCTGCCCGTGCAGCAGCCGCTGCCGGTGTGGATCGGCGTGGGCGGCAACCCCGCCTCCGTCGTGCGCGCCGGCACCCTGGGCCTGCCCCTGGCGGTCGCCATCATCGGTGGCGAGCCCGCCCAGTTCCGGCCCCTGGTGGACCTCTACCGCGAGGCCGCCCGCCGCGCCGGCCACGACCCGGCGACGCTGCCGGTCGCCACCCACTCCCACGGCTTCGTCGCCGACACCTCCCAGCGCGCCGTCGACGTCCACTACGAGCCCTACCGGTACGCGATGGACGTCATCGGCCGTGAACGCGGCTGGCGGCCCTTCAGCCGCACCGGGTACGAGGCGGCCCGCAGCCGGCGGGGAGCGCTGCTCGTCGGCTCGGCGCAGGAGGTCGCGGAGAAGGTCCTGCTGCAGCGCGAGCAGCTGGGCATCGACCGGTTCATGCTGCACCTGAGCGCGGGGACGGTGCCGCACCGCGAGGTGATGCGGGCGATCGAGCTGCTGGGCACCGAGGTCGCCCCGGTGGTGCGCGCCGAGGCGGGCACCACGGTGCCCGCCTCGCCCCTGTCGGCCGCCCCGTCGCCCACCGCCTGAACCGCCCACCGCCTGAACCGCCCACCACCCCCCGGTGATCAAGGAAGTTGCAACTTCCTTGATCACCGGGGGGTGGTGGGCGGTTCAGGCGGTGGGCGGTTC
>NZ_JBBBEM010000088.1:0-10402 GCF_037154035.1 Kineococcus sp. G2
GGGCGGGGACGGGGTGGGGTAGGGGGCGGCTCAGCGACGCTTGCGGCGCACGACCAGCCACACCGTCAGCACCACGGCCACCGCTACGACGCCGGCCAGGGCGCCGCCCTGCGCCTTCGGGCTGCCCGGGGCGCTGTCGCTGGCGCCGTGCACGGAGGACACCGCGCGGTCCCGCACGTCCGTCACCCTGTGCTGCGCCTGCGCCTTGAGGTCGTCGACCTTGTGCTGGGCCTGCGCCTTCACGTCGTCGACCTTGTGCTGCGCCTGCGCCTTCACGTCGTCGCCCTTGTGCTGCGCCTGCGCCTTCACGTCGTCGCCCTTGTGCTGCGCCTGCGCCTTCACGTCGTCGCCCTTGTGCTGCGCCTGCGCCTTCACGTCGTCGCCCTTGTGCTGCGCCTGCGCCTTCACGTCGTCGCCCTTGTGCTGCGCCTGCGCCTTCACGTCGTCGACCTTGTGCTGCGCCTGCGCCTTCACGTCCGCCTTCGCGGCCAGCGCGTCGGCGGTCTCCGCGAGGCGCTCGCGCGTCTGCACGATGTCGCGCTCCAGCGCCTCGCGGTCGGTGGGCGGGGTGGGCTGGGTGCTGCTCATCGCGTGAAACCCTCCTTGACGGCGCCGACGTCCTTCTTCACGCCGTCCACCGCCGCCTGCGGCACCGGCGGGGCGGCCTGCTGGACCTCCTTCTTGCCGACCAGCGCGGCGATGCCGGCCACCACCAGCAGCACGACGGCCACGACGAGCGCCGACAGCCACACGTCCAGGACCAGCGCGAGCGCCGCGATCGCGGTGGTCACCAGGGCGGCGATCCCGAAGAACGCCAGCAGGCCGGCGACGGAGAAGGCGCCCAGGCCCTTGCCGGCCTTCTTGCCCTTCTCCGCCAGGTCCATCTTCGCCAGCTGCACCTCGTCGCGCACGAGGTGCGACACCTGCTGCGTCAGGTCGCTGACGAGCTGACCGATGGACTCGCCCGGTGGGGTGCTCGAGGCCACGGGCCCCGGCCCCGGCGCGGGTGCACCGGTGGGCGCGGCACCCGCCGAAGCGGCGCGTGAGCCGGTGCGGTGGACGACGGACAGGTCGTCCGTGCGCGTGGAGCTCCTGTCGTGGCTCATGGCTGCGCACTACCCGTCGCGGGCCCCGGTGAAACGCCGGGCGACCACCGGGGCCACGGGGGGTCAGCGCATGTGCGGGTACACGTGCGTGGTCGGCGGCACGAACGTCTCCTTCACGGCGCGCGGGCTGGTCCAGCGCTGCAGGTTCAGGATCGAGCCGGCCTTGTCGTTGGTGCCCGAGGCGCGCGAACCGCCGAACGGCTGCTGCCCCACGACGGCGCCGGTGGGCTTGTCGTTGACGTAGAAGTTCCCGGCCGCGAACCGCAGGGCGTCCTGCGCCTGCCGCACCGCGGTGCGGTCGTCGGCGATCACCGCGCCGGTCAGGCCGTACTGCGAGCCGGAGTCCACCAGGCGCAGCACGTCCTCCCACGCGCCGGGGCGGGAGTCGTCGTACACGTGCACGGCGAGGATCGGGCCGAAGTACTCGGTGCCGAACGCCTCGTCACCCGGGTCCTCCCCCAGCAGCACGGTGGGGCGCACGAACCAGCCCTCGGAGTCGTCGTACGTGCCGCCGGCGACGACCTCGATGCCGGGCGCGGCCTTCGCGCGGTCGATCGCGGCGGCGTTCTTCGCGAACGAGCGGGCGTCGATGACGGCGCCGCCGAAGTTCGACAGGTCGGTGACGTCGCCGTACGCCAGGGAGTCCACGGTGGCGAGGAAGCCGGTGCCCATCCGCTCCCACACCGAGCGCGGCACGAACGCGCGCGAGGCCGCGGAGCACTTCTGCCCCTGGTACTCGAACGCGCCCAGCAGCATCGCGGTGGAGAGAACCTGCGGGTCGGCCGAGGGGTGCGCCAGCACGAAGTCCTTGCCGCCGGTCTCGCCCACCAGGCGCGGGTAGGTGCGGTAGTTCCCGATGTTCTCGCCCACGGTGCGCCACAGGTGCTGGAACGTGGCGGTGGAACCGGTGAAGTGGATGCCGGCCAGGTGCGGGTCGATCAGCGCCACCTCCGAGACGGCGCGGCCGTCACCGCCGACGAGGTTCACCACGCCGGGCGGCAGGCCCGCCGCCTCCAGCAGCCGCATCGTCCAGTGCGCCGACAGCATCTGCGTCGGGCTGGGCTTCCACACCACCGTGTTGCCCATCAGCGCCGGGGCGGTGGGCAGGTTCCCGGCGATGGCGGTGAAGTTGAACGGGGTGACCGCGTAGACGAAACCCTCCAGCGGGCGGTGGTCCAGGCGGTTCCACACCCCCGGGGAGGACACGGGCTGCTCGGCGATGAGGCGGCGGCCGAACGCGACGTTGAACCGCCAGAAGTCCACCAGCTCGCAGGGCGCGTCGATCTCCGCCTGCTGCGCGGTCTTGGACTGCCCCAGCATCGTGGCGGCGGCGAGCTTCTCCCGCCACGGCCCGGCGAGCAGGTCCGCGGCGCGCAGGAACACCGCGGCGCGGTCCTCGTAGTCCATCGCCGCCCACGCGGGGCCGGCGGCGAGCGCCGCGTCCACGGCGGCGCGCGCGTCCTCGCGGGTGGCGGCGCCGAACGTGCCGAGCACGCTCGCGTGCCGGTGCGGCTGCACGACGTCGATCCGCTCGCCGCCGCCGGTGGACTGCACGCCACCGATGGTCTGGGTGATCTCGACGGGGTTCGCGGCCTGCTCGGCGAGCTGGTCGGTGAGGAGCTCGCGCTCGGTGCTGCCCGGCGCGTAGCCGTGCACCGGTTCGTTGCGGGGGGCGGGGACCTCGGTCACGGACTGCACGACGACCTCCGGGTCGGGTTCTGCGGTTCTCGGGTTTCTCAGGGCTTCTCGGGGTGCGTTCAGGCGTGGGCGAGGGAGCGCGCGAAGAACGCTAGGTTCGCCGGGCGCTCGGCCAGGCGGCGGGAGAAGTAGCCGTACCAGTCGGTGCCGAACGGCACGTAGGTGCGCACCACGTGCCCGGCGGCGGCCAGGCGGCGCAGCTCGTCGGTGCGGATGCCGTAGAGCATCTGGAACTCCCCCGCCGGCCCGTCCTCGCCGGGTTCGCGACCGGCGAGGAGCTCCTCGGCGATGCGCACCAGGCGCAGGTCGTGGGTGGCGACCATCGGGTACGCGCCGCCGTCCAGCAGGGTGCGCAGGCAGCGCACGTAGGCGAGGTCGACGTCCCTCTTGGCGGGGTGGGCGACCTCGGCGGGTTCGGCGTAGGCGCCCTTGACCAGGCGCACCCGCGAGCCGGGGTGCGCCAGGTCGGCCGCGTCGCCGGGGGTGCGGCGCAGCATCGACTGCAGCACGCACCCGGTGCGGGGGAAGTCCGCCCGCAGCGCGCGCACCGTCTGGAGGGTGTCGTCGACGCGGGTGTGGTCCTCCATGTCGACGGTCACGTCCACGCCGTTCGCGTGCGCGTGCGCCACGAGGTCGTGGGCGCGCTCGGTGGCGCGCGCCGGACCGTCCGGGAGCAGGCCCTGCCCGAGGGCGGACAGCTTCACCGACACCTCGTTGCCCTCCGCCAGCCCGGCGTCGGCGAGGCGGGTGACGAGGTCGCGGTAGGCGGCGGCGGTCTCCTCCGCCTGCTCGGGGCGGGTGACGTCCTCGCCGAGGACGTCGAGGGTGGTGCGCACGCCGTCGGCGGCGAGGGAGCGCACGGCGTCCAGCGCCGCGGCGGTGTCCTCGCCGGCGACGAAGCGCCGCACGACGGGGCGGCTGAGGCTGCTGCCGGTCAGCAGGGAGCGCACGCGCGGCGAGCCCGCCACGCCGAGGACCACTTGTCCGAACACCCTCCCGACGCTAAGCCCGGCACCGCTGCTGGGCCAGGGACGAGTGGATGAAGACGCCTCGCTCGCGCCATCCAGGTGGATGACGGCCTGGCAGGGTGGCGTCGTGAGCACCCCCTCCGCGCCGGGCCTGCAGGAGCTCGTGGACGCCGTCGCCGACCTGACCGGCGCCCCCACCACGCTGGAGGACCGCGACCTGCACCTCGTGGCCGCCTCCGGGCACGAGGACGTCGTCGACGAGGTGCGGCGCACCTCGATCCTGCGGCGGCGCTCCGACGCGGCGGTGCAACGGGCGTTCGCCGCGTTCGGCATCGCCCGCGCGCGCGGTCCGCTGCGGGTGCCCGCCGACCCCGCCACCGGGCGGTTGGCCCGCTGGTGCGTGCCGGTGCGCTGGCGCGGGGTGACGTACGGGTACCTGTGGCTGCTCGATCCCGGCGGCCGCGTCGAGGAGCACCGGCTGGCGCAGCTGCACGACGTCGTCGACGCCGTCGCCGCCACGCTCGCCACCCGCTCGCGCACCGCCGACCGCACCGCCTGGGCCGTGGGCGAGCTGCTCTCGCCGGACGCCGCCGCGCGCGGCCGCGCCGCGGAGGAGCTGACCCGTGAGGCCGTCCTCCCGGCCGGCCGGCTGCGCGTGGTGGCCCTGGCCCCCGTCGGCGGGGAGGCCACCGGGTCCGTCAACGCCTGGGTGCTGCCGCGCTCCGTGGTGGTGGCGCCGGTGGGTTCGCGCGCGGCGCTGCTCGTGCCGGGCGCGGTGCCCGCCGCGGACGTCGCCGACCGGGCCTGCGGGGCCCTGCTGGCGCAGCACCCCGCGGGCGTGGCCGCCGGGGTGTCCGGGCCCGTGACCACGGCCGGGGCGCACACCGGGTGGCGGCAGGCGCAGGCCGCGCTGCGCGCCGCGCTGACCGTCGCCGCGTCGGGGCCGCGCGGGGCGACGGCGGTGCGCGGGTGGGAGGAGCTGGGCACGCTGCGGCTGCTGGCGCTCGCCGAGGCGGGCGACCTCGCGGCCGTGGCGGTGGACGAGCGGGCGCGGCGGCTGCTGGCCGGCGACCCGGAGCTGGTGCGCACCGCGCGCACCTACCTGGACCTGGCCGGGTCGGCGCAGCGCACCGCGGCCGCCCTGGGCGTGCACCGCCAGACGCTGTACCACCGGTTGCGGCGGGTGCGGGCGGTCAGCGGCTACGACCTCGACGACGGCGCGGACCGCCTGGCGCTGCACCTGGCGCTGACCCTGGCCGACCTGACCTGACCCCCTCCTCCCGCGGTGATCAAGGAAGTGGCAACTTCCTTGATCACCGTTGGGGTGGGGGCCGCGGACGGGGCGGGGCGGAGGGACCGGGGGACGGCCGGGTCAGCGGCCGGGTCGGCGGCCGGGTCGGCGGCCGGGTCAGCGGCCGGGGAGGGGGAGGTCGTCGGGGACGCGGTGCGGGCCGGCGACCTCGGGGCGCGGGCCGGTCTGCGGGTGCAGCCGCACCGCCACCAGGGCCACGTCGTCCTCCGGCTCCGGCGGCAGCAGCCGGTCCAGGATCCCGTCGCACAGGTCGTCCAGGTCGGCGCCCGCCAGCTCCACCACGGCCTCGCGCAGCCGCGCCAGGCCCTCGTCGATGTCCTGGCCGCGCCGCTCCACCAGCCCGTCGGTGAACAGCAGCACCGTCGAGCCGCGCTGCACCTCCACCTGCTCGTCCCGCCGCGGCAGGTGCGGGGCGATGCCCAGCAGCAGGTCCGGTTCCTCGCCGGCCAGGTCCACGACGGTGCCGTCGGGGCGCAGCAGCACCGGCGGGGGGTGCCCCGCGTTGGACCAGCGCAGGCGCGTGACGCCGCGCGCCAGCTCGTCCGGGGTCTGCTCCAGGCGCGCCACCACGGCCGTCGCGGTCGTCGCCACGGCCAGCCCGCGCATCGCCGCGTCCAGCGTGGCCAGCACCGCCGCCGGGGAGCCGCCGCTGGAGTAGGCGATGCCGCGCAGCAGGTTGCGCACCTGGCTCATCGCGGCCGCCGCGTCCACGTCGTGGCCCATGACGTCGCCGATGACGAGGACCGTGTCGCCGTCCGGCTGCAGGAAGGAGTCGTACCAGTCGCCGCCCACCTGCACCGCGCGCGCCGCGGGCCGGTAGCGCACCCGCACCTCCAGGTGGTCCGGTTCGACGGGTGCGCTGAGCAGGCTGCGCTGCAGGCCCTCCGCGACGTGCTGCTGGCGCGCGTACAGGGAGGCGTTGTCCAGGGCCAGGCCCGCCCGGTCGGCGACCTGCACCGCCGTCGCCAGGTCGTCGCCGGACAGGGGGCCGTCCTCGGCGGAGCGGAACAGCGACATCACCCCCAGCAGGCGCCCGCGCGCCCGCAGCGGCATCACGCACGCCGACTCCGGCGCCAGCCGCTGCAGCAGCTCGCGCGCCTCGCCCGACAGCACGCTCGACAGCCGCTGCGCCGCGCGCGACTCGATGACGACGGCGCCCTGGCGCGCCTGCGAGCGCCGCAGCGGCGCCTCGGTGGCCAGGCCCGCCTGGCGCACCCGCCGGTAGCGGTCGGTCAGCTCGCGCAGGGCGGGGTCGGCGTGCCAGGAGCCGACGTCGCGCAGCGCGCCGTTCTCGTCGGCGAGGGTGACGACGGCCCAGCGGGCCAGGGCGGGCACGACGTGGCGGGCCAGTCGGGCGACGGCCTCGTCGGCGTCGAGGGTGGCGACGAGGTCGGCGCTGACGGCGGCGAGCAGCTCCAGGCGGCGCGCGGTGCGCCGGGCCTCCTCCTGGGCGGCCCGGCGGGCGGTGACGTCGAGGAAGTAGACGGACAGCCCGTCGGGGTCGGGCCAGGCGCGCACCTCGAACCAGGCGTCCAGCGGCGGGTAGTGCGCCTCGAACGTCACCGGCTCGCCGGTGGCGACCGCGCGGCGGTACTCCTCCTCGAACGCCGTGCCGAGCCCCTCGGGGAACTCCTCCCACACGTCGCGGCCGAGCAGCTCCTCGCGGGGGCGCTGCAGCACCCGCTCCGCCTCGGCGTTGACGTGGCTGAAGCGCCAGTCGCGGTCCAGGGAGAAGAACGCCGAGGGCATCGACTCCAGCAGCCGGGAGACGCGGGCGTCGCCGCGCTTCTCCGCGGTGGTGTCGTAGGCGGCGCCGACCAGGCGCAGCGCGCGGCCGCTCTCGTCGCGCAGCGCCTCGCCGCGGGCCTTGACCCACCGGGTGCCGCCGGAGGGCAGCAGGACGCGGTACTCCGCCTGGAAGACGACGGGCCCCTGCACCGAGGCCTCGACGGCCTCGTGCACGCGGGGCAGGTCGTCGGGGTGCACGCGCGCCTCGAAGGCGGCGAAGGTGCCGTCGAACTCCTCGGCGGTGTACTCGAACATCTCGAGCATCCGCTCGTCCCAGGTGATGACGCCGGTGGCGAGGTCCAGGTCGAAGCTGCCGACGCCGCCGGCGGCCACGCCCAGCCGCCACCGGAGCCGGTCGGCCTCGTGCTGCACGGCCAGCGCCGACAGCTGCAGCTCGCCGACGGCGACGGCGGCCAGGTCGGCGAGCAGCTCGACGTCGGTGCGCGACCAGCGCCGCGGCAGCGGGTCGAAGACCGCCAGGACGCCGACGACCCGCCCGTCCGTGCCGGTCAGCGGCACGCCGAGGTAGCAGCCGACGACGCCGGAGACGACGGCGGGCAGCGCGGCCCACCGCGCGTCGGCGCCGGCGTCGGTCACGGCGAGGGGTCCGGTGCCGCGGGCGGTGGCGGTGAGCAGCTCGTCGACGGGGGCGAGCAGCCCCGCGCAGGCACCGGCGCCGGTGGGGGCGCCGTCCTCGGTGAGCTCGGCGCGCGCGGAGGAGGTGGACAGGGCGCGGGCGGCGAGGGCGGCCAGCCGTTCCAGGGCCGGGTGGGGGACCCCGGCGAGCGGGCTGGGCAGGAGGACGGCGGACCCGCCGTCCCCGCCCGTCGTGGGCCTCGCTCGCACGTGGACCCCTTCGGCTCGGCACCGCGGCCCCGCGCGGCGCACCCTGCACGACCGGTGGCTTCGATCGCTGGCGGCGCCGACCGAGGTCGTCACCGGCAGTCACAGGATAGGGGCGCGCAGCGACGTCGTGGTGTCCTGCGGCGCACTGCTGTCCGGACCCGCTCCTACGCTGGCGGCACAGGCCCCCGTCCCGGGAGCACCGGACGCGAGGAGAGCACGTGCGCGGTGACCCCACCCGCGACCCGTTCCGCCCGGGCAGGGTGGAGCCGCCCGCCGAGCGCCCGCAGCGCGCCGAGGTGCTGCGGGCGCTGCGCCTGTTCCGCCCGCACGCGCGCACGCTGTCGGTGGTGGCCGGCCTCATCGCCGCCTCGGCGGTGGCGGGGGTGGCGTCCCCCTTCCTGCTGCGCGAGATCGTCGACGAGGCGCTGCCGGAGCAGGACCTCGGCCTGCTGGCGGCGCTGGCCGGCGGGCTGGTGGCGATCGCTGCGGTCACGACCGCGCTGGACGTGGTGCAGGGGCTGCTGACGACCCGGGTGGGGCAGGGCGTCATGCACGGGCTGCGCACGTCGCTGTACGCGCACCTGCAGCGCATGTCGCTGGGGTTCTTCGCCCGCACCCGCACCGGCGAGGTGCAGTCGCGCATCGCCAGCGACATCGGCGCCCTGCAGACCGTGGTGACCACCACCGGCGCCGAGCTGGTGCAGAACCTCGCCACGGTGGTGGTGACGGTGGTGGCGATGCTCGCGCTGGACTGGCGGCTGGCGCTGTTCTCCTTCACGGTGCTGCCGCTGGCGGTGCACCTGAACCGGCGGGTGGGGCGGCTGCGCCGGCGCATCACCGCGCAGCGGCAGCGGCAGCTGGCGGAGATGTCCGCGACGGTGGAGGAGACGCTGTCGGTCTCGGGGATCCTGCTGACGCGCACCACGGGCCGCACCCGGGAGGTCGTGGAGCGCTTCACCGCCCAGTCGGACGGGGTGTCCCGCCTGGAGGTCGGCTCGGAGATGGCCGGGCGCTGGCAGTGGTCGCTGATCACGCTGACGATGGCGGCGGTGCCGGCGCTGACGTACCTGCTGGGCGGGTGGCTGCGCGGCACGGGCACCGCGCTGAGCATCGGCACGCTGGTGGCGCTGGTGACGCTGCAGGCGCAGCTGTTCCGGCCGCTGGCGGCGCTGCTGCGGATCCTGGTGCGCCTGCACGCCTCGATGGCGCTGTTCAGCCGGGCCTTCGAGTACCTGGACTCGGTGCCGGAGGTCGCCGAGCGCCCCGGTGCGCTGACGCTGCCCAGGCCGCGCGGTGAGGTGGAGTTCCGCGACGTGACGTTCCGCTACCCGGGGGCGGACCGTCCCGCGCTGCAGGGGATCGACCTGGTGGTGCCGGCGGGCACGTCGCTGGCGGTGGTGGGGGCCACCGGCTCGGGCAAGACGACCCTGGGCTACCTGCTGGCCCGGCTGTACGACGTGGACTCCGGGGCGGTGCTGATCGACGGGCACGACGTGCGCGACGTCACCGCCCGCTCGCTGGCGGAGGCGGTGGGGGTGGTCACGCAGGAGACGTTCCTGCTGCACGCGAGCATCGCGGAGAACCTGCGCTTCGCGGCGCCGGGGGCCTCGGACGAGGACCTGCGCCGGGCGGCGCGCACCGCGCAGGTCGAGGCGGTGGTGGACGCGCTGCCCGAGGGCTTCGACACGGTCGTCGGCGAGCGCGGCTACCGCTTCTCCGGGGGTGAGAAGCAGCGGATCGCGCTGGCGCGGGCGGTGCTGCGGGACCCGCCGGTGCTGCTGCTGGACGAGGCGACGAGCGCGCTGGACGTGCGCACGGAGCGGGCGATGTCCGCGGCGCTGCGGGAGGTGGCCAGCGGCCGCACCACCGTCACGATCGCGCACCGGCTGTCCACGGTGCGCGAGGCGGACCAGATCGTGGTGCTGGACGGCGGGCGGGTCGCCGAGCGCGGCAGCCACGCCGAGCTGCTGGCCCTGGGCGGGCGCTACGCGCAGATGGTGGCCGCCGACGCGGAGCGCTCGGCGGTGGAGCCGTCGGCGTGAGCGGCGGGCGCGGTGGTGCCGGCCCGGTCAGGCGGGGCGGGGCGGCTCGCCCAGCAGCCGGGTGACGCCGGAGACGACGTCGTCGAGGTCGTCGGGGGCCACGCCGATGGAGGAGCCGGCCCACAGCCCGTCGCCGACGAGCTGCACCACGCGGGAGAGCACCCGGTCGCCGACCTGCTCCTCGATGGCCGCGCGCCAGTCCTCGGTGGCGTCGGTGAAGGCGGCGACGGCGCGCGCGTCGCCCTCCTGCGCCAGGTGCAGGACGGCGACGCCGGTGCGGGCCAGCGGGTCGTCGCGCTCCACGACGGAGGTGCGCAGGTAGTAGGCGGCGGCTCCCTCGGGGGCGGCGCGCATCTCGCGGACGTCGTCGTCGGCCATGCGGCGCCAGCGCTCGACGAGGCCGTCGACGAGGGCGTCCTTGCTGCCGAAGTGGTACAGCAGCCCGCCCTTGGAGACGCCGGCGGCGGCGGCGACGGCGTCGAGGGTGGCGGCGCGGGAGCCGGCGGCGACGAGGAGCTCGCTGAAGGCGTCGAGGAGCTTCTCGCGCGTGCTTCGGGCGCTCGTCACGCCCAGGAGGTTAATCGAGACCCGCTGCACCGTCCGGACGGTACAGTCGGGGGGGCACCGTCCGGACGGTGCACC
>NZ_JBBBEM010000089.1:0-44510 GCF_037154035.1 Kineococcus sp. G2
CACCCCCGAGCCACCGATCGAGGACCCCGTGACCACGCCCGGCCCCCGCACCTCCCCCGAGAGCCCCGCACCCCGCGCCGGCGCCCGCCGGTGGGCGGCCCTGGCCGTGCTGATGCTGCCCGTGCTGATGATCTCGGTGGACACCACCGTGCTCAGCTTCGCCGTGCCGCACCTGAGCACGGCCCTGGCGCCCACCGGCACCGAGCTGCTGTGGATCGTCGACGGCTACTCCCTGGCCATCGCCGGCCTGCTGGTGACGATGGGCGCGCTCGGCGACCGCTCCGGCCGGCGGCGGTTGCTGCTGGTCGGCGCCGCCGGCTTCGGCGCCGTCTCCGCCCTGGCCGCGTTCGCCCCCACCGCGGAGGCGCTCATCGCCGCCCGGGTCGCCCTGGGCGTCTTCGGCGCCACCCTCATGCCCTCCACGCTGGCGCTGCTGCGCAGCGTCTTCCCCGACCGCGAGCAGCGCCGCACCGCCTTCGCGGTGTGGGCCGGCGCCTTCGCGGGCGGCGCGGCGCTGGGACCCGTGGTGGGCGGGCTGCTGCTGGAGCGGTTCTGGTGGGGTTCGGTCTTCCTCGTCAACGTCCCGGTGGTGGTCCTGGTCCTGGTGCTGCTGCCGCTGCTGGTGCGCGAGTCGCGCTCGGCGGCGCCGGTGCGGCTGGACCCGGCCAGCGCCGCCCTCGCCACCGCGGCGATGCTCGGCGTCGTCTACGGGGTCAAGGCGGTGGCCGACCACGGCCCCGGCGCGCTGCCGCTGGGGGCGCTCGCCGCCGGGGTGGTCCTGGGCGTGGTCTTCGTCCGCCGCCAGCGGGCGCTGGCCGAACCGCTGCTGGACGTGGGCCTGTTCCGGCTGCCGGTGTTCCGCACGGCGGTGCTGGCCAACCTCATGAGCATCTGCGGGATGACGGGGATGCTCTTCGCGGTCTCGCAGTACCTGCAGCTGGTGCTGGGCCTGAGCCCGGTGCGCGCCGGGCTGCTGCTGCTGCCGGGGGCGGTGGTCTCGGTGGGCGCGGGCCTGCTGGCGGCGCGGCTGGCGCGCCGGGCCCGCCTCGACGTGCTGATCTGCACCGGCCTGCTGCTGGGCACCGCCGGGTACGCGGTGGCCGCGACCCTGGGGCCCGCCGGGGACGGCGCGGTGACGGCCGCCGCGGTGCAGCTGGCGGTGGCGTTCGTGGTGCTCTCGGCGGGGACCGGCCTGGCCGAGACCCTCACGAACGACGCGATCCTGTCGGCCGCGCCCGCGGACCGCGCCGGTGCCGCCTCCGCGATCTCCGAGACGGCGTACGAGGTGGGCGCGGTGCTGGGCACGACGGTGCTCGGCAGCGTCCTCAACGCCGTCTACAGCGCGCAGGTGCGCGTGCCGGCCGCCGCGGGGGCCGAGGGGGCCGTGGCCGCCGAGACCCTCGGCGGGGCGGTGGAGGTCGCCGGGCGGCTGCCCGCCGAGGTGGGCGCCGAGCTGCTGGGCTCCGCCCGCGAGGCCTTCGCGCACGGCCTGGACACCACCGCCGCGGCCGGGGCGGTCCTCACCGCGCTGGCGGCGCTGGTGGTGCACCGCCAGCTGCGCCCGCGGGCGGTGGACGCGCGGGTGCCCGAGGACGTCAGGGCGTGACGGTCCGCGCGTCCGGGTCGGCGGCCGCCGCGCGCGTCGGCAGCAGGGCGGCGGCGCGACGGCGGTGCAGCTCCTCGGCGGCGCGCAGCTGATGCTCGGCGCGCCCGGGCAGCGCCCGCACGGCCAGCGCCCAGTCCCCGTCGGGCCCGGCGCCGGCGGCGACGGCGTCGGCGAGCACCCGGGCGGCGACCTGGCGGCGGTGCAGGCCGGCGAGGAGGTCCTCCAGCTCCAGCAGGGCCTGCACGGCGTCCTGCCGGGCGGAGGGCACGCTGGGGATGCGGTCGAGCACGGGCATCCGGTGCAGCAGCGGCAGCAGGCGGGCGGCGCGGGCGGTGGCCCACCCGGCGCCGAGGACGGCCCAGTCGTGCGGGGCGCCGAGCCGGCGCATGGCGAGGCGGACGGTGGCGCGGTCGGCGGCGACCTGGCGGCGCAGGTCGCCGAGCACGGCGCGCTCGTCGGCGAGGTCGGGGTCCCGGGAGACGCGGCGCAGCTGGTCCAGCAGGGCGCCCACCCGGGCGAGCTGCTCGTTGAGGTAGGCGGCCAGCGCGGGGTCGGCGGCCGCGCGCGGGCTCAGGCGCATCAGCACGTGGTCGACGCTACGGGGGCGACGCACCGGCGGTCGAACCGGGCGTGGCGGTGGTGACCTTCACCCGTCCGGGTGGCGGAGCCCGAACGGGTGGAAGCGCCCCCATGTGTGACGTAGCGTGCTTACCTAACTACTAACGGCTGATGCAGGGGGACGGATGGACAGCGCTCAGGGCAGTCTGCTCACGGGCGGGCCCGCGGTCGACACGACCGTGACGCTCATGCCCGCGACCGGCACCGTCGACCACGGCCCCGGCGTGCACACCGGCACCGTCCTGTCCTGGACCGCCGGGGCCGCCGGTCTCGTCGTCACCAGCCACGTCGCCGCCCCGCCCGACACCGTGCAGGCCCTCGACGGCCGGCGCGTCTGGGTCAGCACCGAGGCCGGTGAACCCGGCGCCGTCGTGCCGCACGCCGTCTTCCAGGCCGTCGCCCAGGCCCACCGCGCCGACGAGCTCGCCCTGACCGGCGTGATGCTGCTGGCCTCCGAGACCCGCCGCGGCGCCGTGCGCGTGCCCGCCTCGCTGCCCGTGCACCTGACCACCACCGACGGCGTCGCCGACGCCCGCACCGTCGACCTCTCGCGCAGCGGCCTGCGCCTGGAGGCCGAGGACCTGCCCGCGGAGCACACCGAGGTCGACGTCGCCCTCGAGCTCGAGCACGGCCTGGAGGTGCACGCCCGCGGCGAGGTCGTGCGCGTCGACGACGCCTCCCACGAGGCGGTCGTGCGCTTCGTCGAGCTCGACGAGGGGGCCGCGGAGGTCCTCGAGCGCAGCGTCCTGTCGGAGCTGGCGAAGCAGAACCGGGGTTCCTGACCCCTCCCGGAGCCGGTGGCCGGGCGGCCCCTCCCCCGCCCGGCCACCGTCGCCGCCCGGGTTTGCCGCGCCGCGCAACGGGTAGCGGACGAGTGCGGCGCCCATCGCGCCGCGACACCGACGACGCGACCCGCCAGGAGGCGACGACCCGTGCCCGACGTCCCGCAGCCCGTCAACGACAACACCATCAAGGTCCGCCAGCTCAGCCACTACCAGTTCTCCTGGGTGGCGGGCGAGCCCGGCCAGAACGGCACCTACACCCTGCAGCTCGTCCTCGACGAGGGCGCCTGGGAGGAGGTCCTGACGCTCACGGCCGACGACGCCGACGCCCTGCAGGACCTGCTGGAGAACACCGAGGTCGTGCACTACGACATCGAGCGCCGCACGCTGATGTTCGGGGTGACCCGGACCGGGGACTGAGCCGAACCGCTCGGAAGGCGGCGACCCGGGGATCCGCGGGCGTTCTTCCCCAACACTCGAAGCCCCCGGGCCGCCGCCACCAGTGCACCACGGACCGCCGGGGCGGACCACCCGGGAGCCCGGGGTCCCGCACCGTTCAGACGTCGCCGTCGACGTCCCGCCGGGACCGCCCGGTCCAGCCGCGGGCCAGCAGCCAGGCACCGCCGGCGACGGCCGCCCACGCCGGCCAGCGCAGCACCCACCACCACTCCTGCACGACGGGCGGCGCGCCCAGCGCGTTCGGCCCGTCCGGGCGCAGGTAGGTGGACACGGCGTGCAGCACGATCCCCGCGGCGAGCACGAGGGCACCGAGGAGCAGCAGCCCGCCGTCCCGGCGGGCGGGCGCTCGCCGGGTGCCGGTGCGACGTCCTCCGCGTCCTCCGCGCGATCTCATCCCCCCAGCCTGCCGGACGCGCCCGGCGCCGCGCGTCCGCCGAGCGGCGAGCACCGCCCCGGGGCTCCCTCCCCGGGGCGGTGCCGCGGTCCTACCCCTGGGTGGAGGCGTCGGCGTAGCGCAGCACCGCGCCGATGCCCTCGATGAGGTCGGGACGCTCGGCGACCAGCTCGATCTCGGCGTCGGAGGCCGCCAGCGCCCGCACGACGGCCGCGTCGGCGCGCACCTGCACCGGGTCGGTGGCGCCCAGGGCGCGCACCTCGTCCGCGGAGGTGCCGATCTCCAGCGGCGAGGCACCCACCCACAGGGTCTTGGAGTCCTCGCCGGGGTTCGGGTCGTCGCGCAGCAGCACGGTGCGCACCTGCCCGCGCCGCAGCGCGTCCACGACCGGCCCCAGCCCCTTCACGGCGCGGCCCGCGCGGCCCACCTCCTGCTCGAACTCGTCGACGACCGCGTCGCGCCGGCGGCGGCGCACCTCCTCCAGCGCCTCGGCGACGGCGGCGTTGAACGACTCCTCGTGCACGCCCGCGTGCCGGCTGCCGCCGGGCACGTCCACGAGCAGCTCCAGGACCGGCTTGGCGGCCTTGCCGCGCAGCGCCGCCGCGGCCTTGGTGTCGCCCGTCAGCAGCACCACCTCGGGGTGCTGCTCGCGCACGATCCTCAGCAGCTCCTCCGCGACGGCGGCGGCGTTGTGGTCCCAGGAGTCCTGCACGGCGTGCTGGTAGCGCAGGTGCGCCCAGCCGCCACCGGGGATCTTGTGCAGCAGGTCGTGCCCGGCGGTCACCTCGCGGACCTCCTCGCTGCCGCGGGGAGCGTCGGAGCTGGTGACGGTGATGTCGGCGCCGGCGCGGTCCAGCTCGACGAGCACGTAGCGCACGTCGTCGGCCAGCGAGCGCACCAGCGGCATCAGGTTCGCCACCGGGCCGGCCGTGGCCTCGTCCTGGGCCGGCGGGTCCGGCAGCAGCACGTCGATCTCGATGCCGTCGGCGGAGGCGATCAGGCCGCGCCCCACGGGGCCGCCGACCTCGGGCGGGGTGGTGGCGATCCCGTCCAGCGCGGTCAGGGCGGCCTCGGGGGCGCCCTGACCGACGAGCGCCTCACGTGCGTCCTTCCAGCGCACCTCCATCTCGTGCTCGCCCTTCTCCCGGTTGCGGGAGACGTCGACGTAGACGCAGACGTGCGGGCCGGGATCGGTGGCGACGGGCTTGAGCCAGTCCAGCTTCACGGACGAGTCCTCCTCAGCGAGCTTCGACAGGACGTGTTCTCCGCTCTTACCCACCGCGACGGTGATCAACCCCGCGACACGCCGCCCGCGGGCCCGGTGTACGTCCAGCGCCCGCCGTCGCGGCGGAACGCGGACACCTCGTGCTGCACGTCGCGCCGGCCGCCGTCGCGGGCGTGGGCCTCGAACTCCACGGTGCCGGTGTCGTCGAAGGGGCCGCCGGCGGTGGTGGCGAGGACGAGGAGGCGCCGCCAGCGCTCGCCGGTGCCGGCCAGGTCCAGCTCGGCGGGCCGGGTCGCCGGGTCCCAGGTGCGCAGCAGGTGCGCGGCGTCCTCGCGCACGAAGGCGGTGTAGCGCGAGCGCATCAGCGCCTCGGCGGTGGGTGCGGGTTCCCCCGCGTGGTACCGCCCGCAGCAGGCGGCGTACGGCTCGCCCCACCCGCACGGGCAGGGCGCCCGGTCGTCGATCTCGCGCACGGCCCCACCCTCCCACCGCCGCCGGGTGATCGGTCGCCCGCGCCCCTATGCTGGCGGGGCAGGGCCGACCGTGCGGGTGCCACCACCGCCTCCGGGGCGGGGGGGCAGGACGCGCACGGGGCGTCGGGAGCACCGGGTGCTCCCCGGAGAGGTGGGGGCGAGCGAGTGGTCGAGGCACCGCGTCCCCCCGGCACCGAGCCGGGCGCGCGCGCGGGACGGACGGCGGCCGAGGTGCGGGCCGCCCGCCGGCTGGTCCAGGCCCCCTCGAACCCGGCGCTGCAGCAGCTGGCCGGGCTGGCGGCGCGGCTGCTGGCGGCCTCCGCCTCGCAGGTCTCGCTGCTGACGGACGTGCAGACCATCGGTGCGGTGTCCGGCCAGGACCCCGACCTGGTGGGCTCCACCGGGGCGCTGGCGGACTCCCTGTGCACGGTCACGGCCGCCGGCGGCGCGCCCCTGGTGGTCGAGGACGCCGCCAGCGACGAGCGGGTGGCGTCGCTGCCACCGGTGACCAGCGGCGCGGTGGGCGCCTACCTGGGGGTGCCGCTGGTCGGTCACGACGGGCACGTGGTGGGTGCGCTGTGCGTCTTCGACCCGTCGCCCCGCGTCTGGCGCAGCAGCGACGTGGAGGTGCTGACGGAGCTCGCGGTCGCGGCGACCGCGGAGCTGGAGCTGTCGGCGCTGTCGCTGGAGTACGAGAGCGACCGGCTGCGCTGGCAGCTGGCCGTGGCCGCCGGCGGGGTGGGCAGCTTCGACTGGGACCTGCGCACCGACGTCCTGGAGTGGGACGAGCAGGTCCTGGAGCTGTTCGGCTACGGCGCCGACGACTTCGACGGCACCATGGGCGCCTTCGAGGACCGGGTCCACCCCGACGACCTGGAGCGGGTGCGCCGGCTGCTGGGCGAGGCCGTGCGCACCGGCGGCGGCTTCGAGGCCGAGTACCGCCTCGTCCTGCCCGGCGGCACCACCCGCTGGGTCAAGGCGCGCGGGCAGGTGGTGCCCGGTGCCGACGGGCGCCCGGCGCACCTGCTGGGCGCGGTGTACGACACCACCAGCGAGCACGGTGCCGACGTGCGCGTCGCGCGGGTGCTGGAGTCGATGTCCTCGGCGTTCTTCTCCCTGGACCGGGACTGGCGCTTCACCTACGTCAACGCCGAGGCCGAGCGGGTGCTGCAGCGCCCGCGCGAGCAGATGCTGGGCCAGGACATGTGGGAGCTGTTCCCCGGCGCCGTCGGCGCCGAGTTCGAGGTGCAGTACCGCCGCGCGATGACCACCGGTGAGCAGGTCGACTTCGAGGCGTACTACCCCGCGCCGCTGGAGCGCTGGTACGAGGTCCGCGCCTGGGGGGATCCGGACGGGTTGTCGGTGTACTTCCTGGACGTCACCGCCCGCCACGCCGCGCAGGAGCAGGCCGAGGCCGAGCGGGCGGCCACGCAGGAGGCGCTGCGCACCGCCGAGCGGGCGCAGCAGGCCGCTGAGCGCACCGCCCAGCGGCTGACCCTGCTGGCGCGCGTGAGCGCGGAGCTGACCGCGACCCTGGACACCGAGGAGGCGGTCGCCCGCCTGGCGCAGCACCTGGTGCCGGCCCTGGGGGACTGGTGCATCGTCACCCTCGTCGACGAGCACGGGAGCATGCGCGACATCGGCGCCTGGCACGCGCAGGAGGCGATGCGCCCGGTGGTGCAGCGCTACCGCGAGCTGCGCCTGAGCTCGACCACCCCCTCCTCCTTCCTGCACCGGGCGCTGCGCGAGAACCGCCCGGTCCTGGTGCCCTCCGGCGCCACCGAGGCGATCGCGGCCCTGCTGCGCGGCCGGGCGCGCGAACTGCTGCAGCAGCTGGCCCCGCGGTGCGCGCAGGTGCTGCCGCTGCGGGCGCGCGGGCGCACCGTCGGTCTGGTGACCCTCTTCCGCGGCGAGGGCTCGGAGGACTTCACCTCCGAGGACTCGCTGATCGCCGAGCAGGTCGCCGAGCGGGCAGGGCTGGCGCTGGACAACGCGCGCCTGTACGGCCAGCAGCAGCACATGGCCGAGGGCCTGCAGCGCTCCCTGCTGAGCGCACCGGTGGAGCCGAACCACCTGCAGATCGTGGTGCGCTACCGCCCGGCGGCGCAGGCCGCGCAGGTCGGCGGGGACTGGTACGACGCCTTCCTGCAGCCCGACGGCGCCACCGTCCTGGTCATCGGCGACGTCATGGGCCACGACATCACCGCGGCCGCGGCCATGAGCCAGGTCCGCTCCCTGCTGCGCGGGATCGCCTACTACAGCGGGGAGGCCCCGGCCGCGGTCCTGTCGGGCCTGGACGCGGCGATGCAGGGCCTGGCGGTGGGCACGACCGCCACGGCTGTCGTGGCGCGCCTGGAGCAGAGCGACGACGAGCGCGAGCGTGGCGTCACCCGGCTGCGCTGGTCCAACGCCGGGCACCCCCCGCCGATGCTGCTGACCCCGGACGGCACCGTGACCACCCTGGCCGGCCTGCACCACGACCTGCTGCTGGGCATCGCCCCGCAGCTGCCGCGCATCGACGAGGAGATCGCGCTGGACCGCGGCTCCACGCTGCTGCTGTACACCGACGGGCTGATCGAGCGCCGCGACCAGGACTACGACCGGGGCCTGCTGCAGCTGCGCGAGGCGATCGGCGAGCTGGCCAAGGAGGACCTGGACGACCTGTGCGACGGCGTCCTGCAGCGCCTGCTGCCCGAGCACGCCGAGGACGACGTCGCCCTGGTCGCGGTCCGGCTGCACCCCCAGGACCGCCCGCGCCCGCCCCAGGCGGGACCCCACCGGGTGCCGCCGACTCCCCCCGCCGCAGCACCGCGGTAGCCGGGCTGCGGTCAGCGGCAGCGGTCAGCAGCGGAAGGCGCTGACCAGCTGCTGCAGCTCGGCGGCGGCGCGGGAGACCTCGCCGGCGGTGGTGGCGGTGTGCCCGGCGCCGACGGTGGTCTGGGTGGCGGTGGCCGCGATGCCGGAGATGTTCGCGGCGATCTCCCGGCTTCCGGTGGAGACCTCCGAGACGTTGCGCACCATCTCGTTCGTCGTCGCCGACTGCTCCTCCACCGCCGCGGCGATCGTGGCCTGCAACGCGTCGATGCGGGAGATCACCTCGGTGATGCCGCCGATCGCCCCCGCGGCCGCCGAGGCGTCCGCCTGCGTGGCGTTGACCCGCCCGGTGATCTCCTCCGTCGCCCGCGCCGTCTGCTGCGCCAGCTCCTTGACCTCCCCGGCCACCACCGCGAAGCCCTTGCCCATCTCCCCGGCCCGGGCGGCCTCGATGGTGGCGTTCAGCGCCAGCAGGTTCGTCTGCTCGGCGATGGAGGTGATCAGCTTGACGACCTCACCGATCTCGCGGGAGGAGGCCGAGAGGCGTTCCAGGATCGCGGAGGCGTCGGCGGCGCTGGTCACGGCGGCGGAGGCGACCTGGGACGCCTCGGCGGTGGAGGAGGCGATCTCGCGGATCGCCGCGGACATCTCGTCGCCCGCGGCGGCCACGGTGGCGATCGAGGTGCTGATCTCCTCGGTGGCGGCGGAGACCACCTGCGACTGCTGCGCGGACTCCTCCGCCCCGGACGACAGCTGCGCGGCCACCGCGTTGAGCTCCTCGGAGGAGGAGGCCAGGGTGGTCGCGTTGCCCACCACCTGGCCCATCACCTCACCCAGCCGTGCGGTGGAGCGGTCCAGCGCCTGCGCCATGGTCCCGACCTCGTCGCGGCTGTCGATGCCGACGCGCTGGTCCAGGCGCCCCTCGGCCAGGCCCTCCACCACCGTGACCACCCGCGCCAGCGGGCGGGAGATGCCGCGGGCGATGAGGACGGCGACCGTGACCGCGATGACCAGCGCCACCACGACCGTGACGACGATCTCGGTCAGCGCCACCGTGTACGCCTCCAGGCCCTGCGCGGACCGGTCGGCGGCCGCAGCCTCCTCGCGCTCCTCCATCGCCTCCAGGGCCACGTTGATCTCCCGGCTCGCCGGCGTCGTCGTCGCCGCACGGGCGGCGGCGAACGCGGCCAGGTCCCCGGCCACCGCCAGGGGGACGAGCGTCTCCCGGGCGGCGCGCCAGTCGGCCAGGTGGGCCTCGAAGGCGCGCAGCTGCTCCTGCGGCTGCGAGGGGTTGGTGCCCAGGTACTCGCTCCACGCCTCGTCCAGCGCGGCGTCGTGCTCCGCCGCCTTCTCGGTGATCCTCGCCCGGTCGTCGTCGTCGACCTGCAGGGCCAGGTCGGACAGGTCCTTGGCGGCGAGGTTGAACTCGTTCTGCGTCCTGCCCAGGGCGTGCACGGACAGCACGCCCTCGGCGTACATCGCCTCCACCCGCTCCTGCGCGCCGCGCAGCTGCACCACGCCGACCACGCCGACCACGAGCAGCAGCAGGCTGACCACCCCGAAACCGGCGAACAGCTTCGCCGCGACCCTCATGTCCCGCAAACGACCCACGTCACCGCTCCCGTCCGAACGCGCCGCCACGCCCTCGCGGCGCCCGACAGCGACGGGTGGCTGCTGGTTCAACCACCTCGACCGCACAGGGAGCATCGGCACCCGGAAGGGGGGCGTGGAGCGGGGATCGCCCGATCGGGTCAGGCGCAGATGTCGTCGGTGGCGACGCGGGCGGTGATCGTGGGGTCCGGGGAGGCCGTGGCGCTCGCGGTGGCGGTGGCGCTCGCGGTGGCGCCGGTGAGGCGCGCCCGCACGTCGGTGACCGAGTACGCCGCGGAGGAGACCTCCACCACGACGGTGCGGCCCAGGCTGCTGTCCGGGCGCGCCGCCGCCCCGCCGAACGCGGCCGCCACCGTCTGCGCGCTGTCCTCGCGGTCCGGGCCGTAGCGCACCAGGACCGGCACCGAGGAGTCGCTCGCCTCGCCGTCGCCGACCCCGGCGACCGCGAACCCCACCTCCGCCAGCGCGTCGGCGACCGCCGAGGCCGTGCCGGCCGGGGCGCCCGTGTTCACCACGCGCACCGACACGTCGCCCGGGGCGACGACCAGCTGCGAGCTCGCCGACGGGTCGGTGCTCGCCGTCGCGGTGGGCGCGGGCGTCGACTGCCCGGCGGTGTCGGTGCGGATGCGCTGCCACAGCTCCTCCGCGGCCGCCGTCCACTGCACGCGCGCCTCGTTCGGCGGGTACGGCTCGGTGGGCACGGTCACGAAGCGCACCGCGTCGGCGGGCATGCCCTGCAGGCTCTGCGCCAGGTCCACCAGCTCGCCGATGCTGGCCAGGCCGGGGTCGGTGGTCACCGACTTCGTCGCCGCGTCGAGGAACGAGTACAGCCGGTCCGGGCGCAGCAGGATCTGCGAGCTGGTGACCTCCTGCACGATCGAGGACATCAGGGCCTGCTGGCGCTCGATGCGGGACAGGTCGGAGCCGTCGCCGATGTACCGCACGCGCGCGTAGGCCAGGGCCGTCTCGCCGTCCACGTCCTCGTGGGTGCCGGCCTCCAGGTGGAGGTTCGCCTTCTTGTCGTCGATGTCCTCCGGCGTGCAGATCGTCACCCCGCCCAGGGCGTCGATCATGGAGCGGAAGCCGCTGAAGTCCACCACGGCGTAGTGGTCGACGTACACGCCGGTGAGGGCTTCCACCGTGGTGATCGTGCAGGCCGGGCCCCCGTCGGAGAACGCCGAGTTGAACATGCCGACGTGCGCCTCGATCGTGGTGCCGTCCGGGGCCGTGCAGTCGGGGATCCGCACCATCGAGTCGCGCGGGATGCTCACCAGGGTCGCGCTCTCGCGGTCGCCGGCGAGGTGCACCAGCACGGTGGTGTCGGAGCGGGCCCCCGGGTCGGCGGCCTCGCCGCCGTAGGCGCCGCCGGTGCCGTCGGCCAGCGCCCGGGTGTCGCTGCCCATGACGAGGATGTTCACCGGCGAGGTGTCCGCCGTGGTGTCGGCGTCCCTGTCGGGGCGCGTGCCCAGCAGGCCGGAGACGTCCTCGGCGGTGATGTTGCCCTGCAGGCGCTGGTAGGCGTAGACGCCACCGGCGCCCGCGGTCAGCGCGAGCGCGACGAGCGCCACCGCGGCCACCCGCAGCGCGCGCAGCGCCGCGGTGTGCGCGTGGCTGGCGTGCCGGCCCCGGGCGCGCAGACCCGCACCGGGCACGTCGGCGCGCGGCGGGACGGAGCCGTCGGGTGTGGGCACCCGACCACGGTACGTGGCGCACCGGACCGGCGCGGTCCCGATCCCCGGGCTGCGCGCAGCGCGTGCGCCACGTCTTCACAGCACGTCTTCACAGCACGTCTCCACAGCGCCGCACCGCCCCCCGGCGGTGGGAGGTCAACCGCCGACGGTGGCGTCGTTGACGGCCAGGTGCTCGGCCACGGCGGGGAAGACGACGGTGAAGCACAGCAGCACCACCCCGGCCGCGGCGAGCAGGCTCAGCAGCAGCCGCACCCACCACGGGCCCGGCAGGACGCGCCACCACCACGCGTACACGACGCCCCTCCCTCAGCCGACCGCGGCCAGCGACGCCGGCGGCCCGTCGGCGCGGTCCTGCGACGACTCCAGCTGCGCGTACACGATGTACCGCTGGCGCGCGGAGTACATCGGGTGGCAGGCGGTCATCGTCAGCCACGCCTCGGTGGGCTGCTCCCCCGGCCGGTCCGGCACGGGCGCGGTGATCTCCACCTGGCTCGGGGTGACGATCCGGTGGCGCCGCACCCGGTACGTGTACCAGCGCTCGGCGGTGGCGACGACGACCGCGTCGCCCTCCTGCAGCTCCGCGACGCGGTGGAAGGGCTTGCCGTAGGTGACGCGGTGCCCGGCGATCGCGAAGTTGCCCACCTCGCCGGGCATCGCGGTGCCGGGGTAGTGGCCGATGCCGTCCTGGAGCTCCTCGGCGCCGATGCCCTCCACGACGGGCACGGCGTAGTCGCTGCCGAAGCGGGGCACGTAGGTGATCGCGAAGGCGTCGCCGGTGGGCGGGCTCTGGTCGACGTCCGGGACGGCGGGCGCCGCCGACGCGGTCGGTGCCGCGCTCGCGGTGGGGGCGGGGGCGGTGGCCCAGCGCTCCTGCAGGGCGTCGACGGCGGCGGCCTGGGCGCGCCCGCTGGTCAGGTCCGTCCAGTGCAGCTGCCACACCACGAACAGCAGGACGAGCACCCCGGCGGTGACGAGCAGCTCGCCGGTGACTCCGACGGCGCGGCGGATCACGCGTCGGCCCGGGCGACGTCGAGGGCGGTGGAGCCGTCGAAGGCCGGCAGCAGCAGCCCGTCGGCCCCCTCGTGCGCCTGGACGGACCAACCCAGCCCGTAGGCGTCGACGTACTGGCGGTAGACGGCGACCTGGGCGCTGGCGTCCAGGGCGGCGCGCAGCGCCTGCGGGTCGCCGATCGCGGAGACGCGGTAGGGCGGGGAGTAGGTGCGGCCCTGCAGGACGAGCACGTTGCCCACGCAGCGCACGGCGGAGGTGGACACGACGCGCTGGTCCATGATCGACATCGCTTCCGCGCCGCCGGCCCACAACGCGTTGACGACGGCCTCCACGTCCTGCTGGTGCACCACGAGGTCGTCCGGGGAGGCGCCGGCGGGCCGGACGGTGTCGGGGGCGTCGTCGAGGACGACCGTGACGCCGGGGCCGGTGGCGGCCAGCGCCCCGGAGGCGATGCCGAGGGCGGGCTCGGCGAGCGGGTCGGCGACGTCGGCGGGCGCGGCGGCCCGGCTGAGCTCGGCGACCTCGGCGCGCAGGTCGCCCACGCGTTCGGCGCGCTGCTCGTTCAGCCGGGAGCGCTCGGCGACGAGGGCGCCGAGGTCGGCGGTGTCCGAGCGCAGGTCGGTGCCGCGGGAGGTGAGGGCGCTGGTGGCGAACAGCAGGCCGGCGAGCGCGAAGACGCCGGCGACGGCGCCGCGACGGACCAGCGTGCGCGTCCGGGGTGCTCGCACGTCCTCCCCTCCCCGACCCCGTTCACGCGGTGCGCCCGTGGCGCGACCGTCCGTGGGGTCTGCTCCTACTACGCTAACCAGGCGACCAGCGTGCTCCTGCACGCCCCGTCCCGACCCGGAGGTTGACGTGCCCGAGCCCCGCCCCGAGCGGAAGCGCGACGAGGAGACCGCGGAGGGCACCGGCGCGGAGGTCGCGGCGGAACCCGGCCGGCGCCGCCGGCGCGGCGCGAGCACCGCCGACGACACCGACCGCGCGATCAAGGCCCGCAACCGGCTCACCCCGCGCTGGTGGATCTTCGCCATGGTCGCCCTGATGGTGCTGGGCCTGCTGTGGATCGTCGTCTTCTACCTCTCGAGCGCGCAGTACCCGGTGCCCGGCTGGAACAACTGGAACCTGGTGGCCGGTTTCGGGCTCGTCCTCGTGGGCTTCGCCATGACGACGCGCTGGCGCTGACCGCCGTTCACCACCGGGGCCCGGCTGTGGATCGCCCGGGGGCCGACGAGGGCCTTGTCCACAGCTTTCGTCCACCGCTCTGTCCACAGGCTGTGGATGACTGTGGGTGGAGGCGGGTGCCTGTCCACACCCCCACCCACAGCGCGTGGACAATCACCGCCCGTTCGCACACCTGTGCGGACCACCTGTGGACGAGCGGTCAGAGCACGGACCGGCTGCCCGCGTGCGCCAGCAGGCTCAGCACCACGAGCGCCACGGCGCCCACCGCCGCCCACTGCACGCCCCGGGCCCGCCGCCGCAGGCGCACCAGCAGCGTGGCCACCACCAGGCCCGTCACCAGACCACCCAGGTGCGCCTGCCACGACACACCGCTGATCACCAGGCCCAGCACGAAGTTGATCGCCACCAGCGCCACGACCTGACCGGTTTGCCGGCCCAGGTCCCGGTTGACGACCACCAGCGCCCCGAACAGGCCGAAGACGGCGCCCGAGGCACCCACCAGGCTCGTGTGAGCCGTCAGCGGCAGCAGCAGCGCCCCCACCGCCCCGCCGAGCGCGGAGAGCAGGTACAGCGCGGCGAAGCGCGCCCGCCCCAGCAGGGGCTCCAGGTAGTGCCCCGTCAGCCACAGCGCGTACGTGTTGAACAGCAGGTGCAGCAGCGAGGCGTGCAGGAACGCCGACGTCAGCGGCTGCCACCACGTGTCCGCGTCGAAGCTGTTCGCGTAGCCGATCTCGTTGACGAGCGGCAGGTAGTAGTAGACGTCCGCCGGCAGCACGTAGCGGGCGGCGAACATCGCCACGCACACGGCGACGACGGTCTTCGTCACCAGGGTGTCGCGCACCCGGACGGAGCCGCCGAACGCGGTGCGACCGCGCCGCAGACCGCGCTCGCCCTCGGCGACGCAGTCCACGCACTGCACCCCGACCGCGGCGGGGCGCTGGCACTGCGGGCAGGCGGGCCGCTCGCAGCGCTGGCAGCGCACCCACGACTCGCGGTCGGGGTGCCGGGGGCAGACGGGGACCCCGGTGGAGGTGTGGTCGGTGGCGTCGCTCACGCTGCGCTCAACGCACCGGGGGCCGTCGTCGTTCGCGCGTTCCGCGATCGGCGGAACGCGGCCCGGGCGGTCGGGTCAGCGCTCGACGTCGACACCGGTGATGACGACCGCCTCGCGGGGCGCGTCGGCCGGCCCGGTGGGCACCTTCGCGATGGCGTCCACGACGCCGCGGCTCTCCTCGTCGGCGACCTCGCCGAAGATCGTGTGGCGGCCGTTGAGGTGCGGGGTGGTGGTCACCGTGATGAAGAACTGCGAGCCGTTGGTGCCGTGGCCGGCGACCTTCCCGGCGTTGGCCATGGCCAGCAGGTACTTCTTGTCGAAGCGCAGCTCGGGGTGGATCTCGTCGTCGAACTGGTAGCCGGGACCGCCGCGGCCGTCGCCGCGCGGGTCGCCACCCTGGATCATGAAGCCGTCGATGATCCGGTGGAAGGTCAGCCCGTCGTAGAACGGCTCCGTCCTCGTCTCGCCCGTCGACGGGTCCTTCCACTCCTTGGTGCCCTCGGCGAGGCCGACGAAGTTCGCCACCGTCTTCGGGGCGTGGTTCTCGAACAGCTCGATGCGGATGTCACCGTGGTTGGTGTGCAGGGTCGCGCGCATGCGGTCATCGTCGCACGGGGTCCCCGGGCCACCGCACGGTGGCGCGGTCGGCGCCGCTGCGGTGGGATGGGGGTCCTGATCGCCGCGCGGGGCACGCACCCGCGCCCCGGAGCGTTGCTCCCGGCGAGACGACCGCAGACGGAGGAGGAACGGATGTCCCTGACCAAGAACCGGCCCGGCAAGCTGGTGCAGGTGCGCGAGCAGGGCACGACCCTCGCGGAGAAGGCCCTGACCGAGAAGGTCGCCCCCGCCGTGGACAGCGCCAGGACGTGGGCCACCCCGCACGTCGAGACCGCCCGCACCTGGGCCACCCCGCACGTGGAGGTCGCCCGCACCTGGGCGACGCCGCACGTGGACAGCGCCCGCACGTGGGCCACCCCGCACGTCGAGGCCGCCCGCACGTGGGCCACCCCGCACGTCGAGACGGCCGCGCAGCGGGTCGGCCCGGCCGTGGACACCGCTCGCGAGCGGCTCACCACCGAGCTGCTGCCCCGCCTGGCGGAGGCCGTGCACGAGGCGGCCGACACCGCGAGGACGGCCGCCACCCCGGCCGTCGCGGCCGCCACCACCGCCGCGACCACCGCGGCGACCACCGCGGCCGCCAAGGGCGCGGCGGCCACCACGGCCGCGGCCGCGGCCGCCAAGGGGGCGGGCACCGCGGCCAGGGGGGCGACCACCGCCGCCAAGGGCGCCGCCACCGCCGCCGCCGCCAAGGGCGCGGGCAGCGCCCTCAGCGGCACCAAGGTGGCCCGCGAGCGCAGCGCCGACGCCCTGGCGGTGCTCAAGGGCGAGGCCACGGTGAAGAGGGCGAGGAAGTCCCGCAGGGGCCGCAAGCTCCTCCTCCTGCTGGCGCTCACCGGCGCCGGTGCCGCCGTGTTCTCCGCGGTGCGCAGCCGCAAGCAGGAGGACCCGTGGGCCACGCCGGGCGCCGCGTGGACGCCCGCCGCCCCGACGAACAAGCCCACCGCCACCCCGGCCCCCGTGCCCGACGCCCCGCGGACCGGGGGCAGCGCCCCCGCCGCGGAGGACGCGGCCCCCGAGAGCCCCGGCCCCGTGGCCACCGGCAGCGCCCCCGGCGGTCAGGGCGACACCTCCGGGCTGGTCGCCGAGGAGCTCCCCGACGAGCCGCCCTCGAACGCCGTGCGGAACTTCGAGGAGGCCACCGCGCCCGTCGAGGACGACGAGAAGAAGGACTGAGCGTCCCGAGCACGACGAAGGCCCCCACCCTGCGGGTGGGGGCCTTCGTGCTTCCCGGGTGGAGGCGAGGGGACTCGAACCCCTAACCCCCTGCTTGCAAAGCAGGTGCGCTACCAATTGCGCCACGCCCCCGGGGGCACCGCGTTCAGCGCACGGTGTCGGTGGCTTCCGCCCACAGGTCGCGCTCGGCCTTCGCCGACGCCTTCTGACGCCACGCGAGGGCTGCGCCCGCCACGACGGCCACCAGCAGCAGCTTCTTCAACGGATGACCTCCACGACGTGCCGAACGGCCTCGAAGGCTAGCACGGGCCCCCTCCCCGCCCCCGGCCGTCGCGCGCCGCCCAGCTCCGCCGCTCAGCTCCGCCGCTCAGGTCCGCCGCTCAGGTCCGCCGCGCCGGTGCCGACGGGGAGGTCCGGAACACCCCGAGGCGACGCAGAGGACCATGACGGCACCGCAGCAGGCACTCCCGACCCCCCCGGTCGCGCCCCGCCCCGGGGCGGGCCCGCGCACCGCCGTGGTGCACGAGTGGATCGCCGCGCGCGCCGGCGCCGAGCAGGTGTTCGAGGCGCTGGCCGGCACCTGGCCCGAGGCGGACCTGTACGCCCTCAGCCGCGCACCCGGCGCGCACCTCGACGTGCAGGGCCGCGCCGTGCGCACCACCGCCCTCGACCGCGCCGCCACCCGGGAGCGGCGCGCCCTCACCCTGCCGCTGATGCCGCTGGCGTGGCGGACCCTCGGCCGCGGCGACTACGACCTCGTCGTCACCTCCCACCACGCCTTCGCCACCGCGCACCGCCTCACCGCGCCCGGCGGCACGCACCTGGCGTACGTGCACACCCCCGCCCGGTACGTGTGGAGCCCCGAGCTGGACGGGCGGGGCACCTCCCCGCTGCTGGCGCCGGCACGCCGGCTGCTGGCGGGCGTGGACCGCCGCTCGGCCGCGCGGCTGACGGCCGTGGCCGCCAACAGCGCCGAGGTGGCGCGCCGCGTGGAGCGCTTCTGGGGCCGCGAGGCCGTCGTCATCCACCCCCCGGTGGACGTGCAGCGCTTCGCCGCCGCCCCCGGAGAGCGCGACGAGCTGGACCTGCCCGCCGGCTACCTGCTGGCGCTGGGCCGCTGGGTGCCCTACAAGAACCACGCGCTGGTGGTGCAGGTCGCCGAGCGGCTCGGCCGGCCCGCCGTCGTGGCCGGCGCCGGCCCCCTGGCCGCCGCCCTGCGCCAGCGGGCCGCGACGGCGTCCGTGCCCGTCGTCGTGCTGGAGCGCCCCGGCGACGCGCAGGTGCGCGAGCTGCTGCGCCGCGCCAGCGCCCTGGTGTTCCCCACGTTCGAGGACTTCGGGATCGTGCCGGTGGAGGCCATGGCCTCCGGCACGCCCGTCGTGGCCCTGGCCCGCGGCGGCGCCGCCGAGACCGTCGTGGACGGCGTCACCGGCGCCCTCGTGACCGAGCACCACCCCGCCGCGTACGCCGAGGCGCTCGAACGCGCCGAGGCGTGCTCCCCGGACGCCTGCCGGGAGCGGGCGGCGGCCTTCGGGCTGCCGCGCTTCCGCGCGCAGGTCACCGCGTGGGCGGCGGCCCACACCGGCGCGACGGCCGGGGGGCGCTGACGTGGAGCTCCTCGTGGGCGCCGCCCTCGCCCTGACTGGTGCCCTCGTGTGCGTCACCGCCGGCGACCGCACCCGGCTGCTGGTGGCCGCGTTCCTCGCCGTGCCCCAGGTGTTCGCCGGCCCGCTGGGGGCGCTGTCCCTGCCGCTGAGCCAGTGCTGGGTGATCCTCGCGGCGCTGTGCTGGCTGCTGGAGCGCAAGGGGCTGCCGCTGACGGACCCGGTGCTGCGAGCGGTCCTGGCGTTCACCGCCGTGCAGGTCGCCGCCGTCGTCTGGTCCCCCGACCCGCTCGTGGGGGTGCTGGAGGCGGCCCGCCTGGCGTCCTTCGCCTTCCTGTACCTGCACGTGGTGCGGGTGGAGCGCGAGGACCCGCGCGGGGTCCGCGGGCCGCTGGAGGTCGTGCTGGCGTGGGCCCTGGTGGTGGCCGCGCTGGTGTGGGCGTTCCGGCTGTCCCCCGACCTGGAGACGGCGTTCCTGCGCTCGCCGCTGGCGGTCGCCGTCGCGGGGCCGGACGCCATGACCGCCTTCTGGGGCGAGGGCGCCAACAACGTGATGGACCCGGCCAAGGCCGGCGGGTTCTTCATCAACGCCAACGTCGCCTCCATGTTCCTGGGCGTCGCGACGTTCGCCTTCCTGGCGCTGGGCGTGGACGGGCACCGGCGCCGGTACCTGCTCGGTGCGCTGGTGACCTGGTCGGCCACCTTCGCGACCGGCTCGAAGACCGCCGCCGCGCTGGCGCTGCTGCTGCCGGTGGCGGTGCGGGCGGTGCACGTGCTGGGGCGCCCCGCGGCCCGCTGGTTCCTGCCGCAGGCGGCGGTCCTCGTCGCCGGCGGCGCCTGGCTGCTGCCCCGCCTGCTGGAGCGCTACGTGCCCGCCTACGCGGACGCCTCCGCCGAGAGCCTCGCCAGCCGCGCCCCGATGTGGGACGCCGCCCTGCAGATGTTCCGCGACCACCTCCTGCTGGGGCTCGGGCACGGCGGCTGGGCGAGCACCATGGAGCTGTACGCGCACCTGGGCGTGGACGCGCTGCCGCCGCACAACCTCCTGATCGCCGCGTGGGCCGCCACCGGCCTGGCCGGTGTCCTGGTCCTGCTGGTGCTGGCCGGCACCGTCCTGCACCGGCTGGTGGCCGTCGTGGTCCGGCGCGCCGGTTCACCCCTGGCCCGCACGGCGGGCTTCGCGCTCGGCGCGTGGTCGTGGGTGCTGGTGCACGGCATGGGCGACAACACCACCGTGTACGGGGAGTCCAAGTCGATGATCCTGCTGGCGCTGCTGCTGGGCCTCGTCACCGCCCGCCGGGACGCGCCGGCGGTGGCACCCGCCGCGCGCGCGGCCGTACCGGTGCAGGGGCGCACGTGCCCCGCGTAGCGGTCCTGCGCCACCAGCTGGGGGTGGCCTCCGAGCCGTTCGTGCTGGAGCAGGCGCGCCGCTTCACCCGCTACGAACCCGTCCTGGTCGGCCGCGACCCGCTGCCTCCCGGCGCCGACCCGGGCCTGCCCGTCGTCACCCTGGCGCAGCGGTGGGGGGCCACCGCCGCCGCCGGGTACGCCGCGGGGGCGGTGTCCTGGCCGCTGACCCGGGTGCTGCGGGAGGTGCGCGCCGACGTCGTCCTCGCCCACTTCGGCGTCGAGGGCGCGCACGCGCTGCCCAGCGCGCGCCGCGCCGGGGTGCCGCTGGCCACCGTGTTCCACGGCTTCGACGCCACCTGCGGCCGCGCCGCGCTGCTGCGCGCGCGCCGCGCGTCGTGGGTGACGTACGTGCGCCGGCTGCCGCGCCTGGCGCGGCACGGCGACCTGTTCCTGCCGGTGTCCGGGCACCTGCGCGAGCGGCTCCTGGCGCGGGGGTTCCCCGCCGAGCGCACCGTCGTGCACCACCTCGGCCTCGACCTGGGCAAGGTGCCGGCCACCGGGCCCGCCGGGGACGGGCGCACCGTGGTGCACGTCGCGCGGCTGGTGGAGAAGAAGGGCACCGAGCACCTCCTGCGCGCCGTGGCCCTGCTGGCCGCGCGCGGTGGCGACGTGCGACTGGTGTGCGTGGGCGACGGCCCCCTGCGCGGGGCGCTGGAACGCCTCGCGCACGAGCTCGGGATCGCCGGGCGGGTGACGTTCACCGGGGCGCTGGGCAACCCGGACGTCCTCGCGCACGTGGCCGCCGCGGCCGTGCTGTGCCTGCCGAGCGTCACGGCCCGCTCCGGCGACCAGGAGGGGCTGGGCCAGGTCCTGCTGGAGGCCGGTGCCCTCGGCCGCCCCGTCGTCGCCACCGCCCACGGCGGCATCCCCTCCGCCGTCGTCGACGGCGTCACCGGCCTGCTGGTGCCCGAGGCGGACCCGGCCGCGCTCGCCGCGGCCCTGGCCCGCCTCCTCGACGACCCGGAGCTGGCCCGCCGCACCGGGGAGGCGGCGCGCCGCCACGTCGAGCGCTCCTTCGACGCCGCCCGCCAGACCCGCCTCCTGGAGGACGTGCTGGACGGGCTCCTGCGCACCCGAGCGGGGGGCGCGCGGTGAGCGGGCGCCTGGTCGTGATGACCCGCGGGCTGCCGCACCACCACGTCGGCGGGATGGAGTCCGTCGCGTGGGACCTCTCGCGCGCGCTCGCCACCGGGTCCGCCGTCACCGTGCTCACCACTGCGCTGCCCGCCCGCGCGAGCGCACCCGGGCACACCTTCGCGCAGGACGGCGTGGACGTGCGGGCGCTGCCCGGCACCGCGCCCGGTCGGTACTCGCGCGCCTGGTGGGGCGCCTCCCGGCGCGCCCTGGCGGAGCTGCTGGACGAGGGCCCCGTCGCGGGGGTGCTGTCCGTGAGCGCCGCCGCGTTCGGCTGCCTGGACCTGCCGGCCGCCGCAGGCACCCGCCTGGTCCTGCAGGCGCACGGCACCTCGCTCACGGAGCTGCGCTCGAAGCTGGAGCGCCGCTCGCTGCGGTCGACCGCCTCCACGGCGCGCAACGCGGTGGGCCTGGTGCGCGACCTGCGGTCCTACCGGCGCTTCGACGCGGTCGTCGCCGTCGGCCCCAGCGTGGCGGAGTCCTTCACGTCCTTCCCGCTGAGCCGGTTCGGCCGGGTCCCCCGGCTGCTCACCATCGCCAACGGCGTCGACACGTCGGTGTTCCACCGCGACGACCGGGCCGCGGCGCGCGTCCGCCGGCGCCTGGGCGTGCCCGCGTCCGCGCGCGTCCTCCTGGTGGCCGGGCGGCTGCACGAGCAGAAGCGGGTCGACCGGGTGCTGCGCTGCCTGCACGAGCTGGCCGGTGCCCGGCCGGACCTGGACCCCCACCTGGTCATCGCCGGCGAGGGACCCGAGGAGCGCAGGCTGCGCGGCCTCGCCGCCGCGCTGGACCTGTCGCCGCGGGTGCGCTTCACGGGGGCGCTGGAGCGCGAGGACCTGGCAGCGCACTGCTCGGCGGCCGACCTGTCGGTGCTCGCGTCGCAGCGGCGCGAGGTGGGCCTGACGATGTCGGTGCTGGAGTCCCTGGCCTGCGGCACGCCCGCGCTGGTCCCGCTGAGCACCGCGGGCACCGACGACGCCCCGGACGCGGTGACCCGCGTCGACACCTCGGACGCGAGGGCCACGGCGACCGCGGCCGCAGCCGTCCTGGACCGCGGGCACCCGGCCGGCTCCCTGCTGCCGGGCCGCTACGAGCTGCGCCGCGTGGCGCACGAGTACGACCAGCTGCTGCGCGGAACGCGCTGATGGCCACCGGCACGATGCGCTCCGCCGTGCAGCGGCTCTTCTGGGGCGGTCTGGCCGGCAAGCTCCTCGGTCTCGTCCGCGAGGTGCTGCTGGCCGCCGCCTACGGCACCGGAGCGCCCGCCGTGGCCGCGCGGGTCGCCCAGACCGCCACCCTCGTGCCCGTCGACCTCGTCACCGCCGACGCCCTCAGCGCCGGGTTCCTGCCGGTGCACGCCGGGCTGCGCCGGCACGACCCCGCGCGGGCCGCCGCGCTGTTCCACGCGCTGCGAGCGGTGCTGCTGGTGCTGGCGCTCGCCGTCACCGCCGCCCTGCTGCTGCTCGCCGGCCGGGTCGTGGACCTGCTGGCGCCCGGGCTGGACGCCGGCACGGCCGCCACCGCGGCGACGTTCCTGCGGGTGATGGCCCTCGGCCTGCCCAGCTACCTGCAGTTCGCCCTCCTCAGCTACCTGGAGGCCTCGCACGGCTCGTTCCGGCTCTCCAGCGCCCGGCCCACCGCGCAGAACACCGGGATGGTCACCGGGCTGCTGGTGGCCTGGTGGCTGTCGGCGCCCGTGGCGCTGGCGTGGGGGTTCCCCGCCGCCTACGTCGCCCTGCACGCCTGGGCGCACCTCTCGCTGCGCCGCCGCGGGGTGCTGCCCCCGCCGAGGTGGGAGCGCAGCGCCGCCCGGGACGCGCTGGCGCAGCTGTGGCGGCGGGTGCGCCCCCTGCTGCTGCTGCCGCTGGTGCTGCAGTCGTCGGTGGTGGCCGAGCGGGTGGTCGCGTCCCTGCTGGGCGACGGGGTCGTCGCCGCCGTCGACTACGCCCGCTTCGTCGCCACCACCGGGGTGAGCCTGCTCGCGGTGCCGCTCGGACTGGCGGGCCTGGCGGTGCTGCCGGAGCTGAGCGCGCCGGACGCCCGCGAGCGCCTGGAACGGCTGGTGCCGGCGGTGCTCGTCGTGGTCGCCCCGCTGTCCGCGCTGCTCGCCGTCGAGGCCGGCGGGGTCGTGCAGGTGCTGTACGGGCGCGGCGCGTTCGACGCGGCGGCGGTCGCCGCGTCGGCGCAGGTCCTCACCGGCTTCGCCGTCGGGTTCTGGGCGCAGGCCCTCTCGTACGTGCTGGTGAAGGCCCTGAACGCGCGCGACCGCAACCGCGCCGCCGTGACCGCCCTGGTGGCGGGGCTGGCGCTGACGCTCGTGGTGGACCTGACCCTGCCCGCGGTGCTGGGGCCGGTGGCGCTGGGGCTGGCCGTGTCGGCCGGCGCGGTGGTCACGACCGCGCTGGCGGCGCGGTCACTGGGGCTGGGCCCGGTGCTGGTGCGCTCCGCGGCGCGGTGCGCCCCGGGGGCGCTGCTCGCGGCGCTCGCGGCGGCGCTGGCGGGGGCGGCGGTGCCGGGGGCGTGGGCGGGGCTGGTGCTGGGATCGGCGGCGGCGCTGGCGGTGTGGTGCGCGCACGTGGCGTGCGTGCCGGCGCTGCGCCGAGCGGTGGTGGGGGTGCTGCGGTCCTCCCGCCCGTGACGGGCCCGGTTCAGCGGGCGCGCGGGCCGTCGAGCAGGTCGTCGAGCAGGTCGCGCAGCTGCGCACCCCGGGATGCCCAGTCGTGGCCGGCCGCGGCCCGCCCGCACCGCAGCACCCGCTCGGCCCGCTCCGCGGCCGGGGCGCCGAGCAGGCCCAGGACGCGCTCGGTGAACGGCGCCGCACCGGCCTCGGTCCACACCGCGCCCGGCAGCGCCCGCACCGCGGGCAGCGGTGTGCTCACCACGGGCAGCCCCGCGGCGAGGTACTCGTGGGTCTTCAGCGGGCTGACGCCCTCGGTGAGGGGGGTCAGCCGGTACGGGACCAGCCCGACGGCGGCCGCGGCCAGCTCCCGCGCCAGCTCGGGCGGGTCCAGCGGCCCCACCACCTCCGCCCCCGCCGCCAGCAGCTCCCGCCACGCGGGGTGGGCCGTCGCGCCCGCCGCGCGCGGGCCCACCAGGCGAAGGCGCGCGCCGCCGTCCAGCCGCCGCGCCAGGTGCACCAGCAGGTCCAGGTCCACCTTGTGCGCCGCGAGGGTCCCGGCGAACACCGCCACCGGTTCCCGGGGCGCCGACCGCCGTGCCGCGGCCGCGGCGAACAGCTCCACGTCCGCCACGTTGGGCAGCACCAGCACCCGGGCGAACCCCTGCCGGCGCAGGTGCGCGCCGATCGGCTCGCTCGTGGCGATCGCCAGGTGCGCGGTGCGCGCCAGCTCCCGCTCGGCGGCCAGCAACCGCCCCGCGGGCACGCCGGGGTTCTCGTGCAGCAGGTCCACCAGGTGGTAGACGGTCGCGTCGGCGAGGCGCTCCAGGCCGTAGGTGTGCGGCGTGTACGACCACAGCACCCGCGGGCCGGGGTGGTGCACCCACCGGTCGAGCCGGCCGGTGAGCAGCCGCGCGTTCAGCGCCCGGGTGGAGGGGCCGTGGTGCGGCACCAGCCGGGGGGAGACGACCTCCGCGCCGGCCGGGACGGGACGTCGCGCTCCCGCCGGCCCGCCGGGGCGCAGGCGGCGCAGCACCCGGCGCGCGTCGCCGGGGCGCAGCCGCCGCGTGCCGGTGCCCTCGGCGAACACCATCGGGTGGCGCTGCGCGAGCGCCGGCACGGTCCGGTGCTGGTTGGTGGCGACCGCGGCGTCCCAGTCGGCGGTGCCCAGGACGAGGACCAGGGGCTCGCCGCGGTTCACCGTCCGGCCGCCGCGACCACCTGCACGACCGTGCGCAGCAGGATCTTCACGTCCAGCCACAGCGACCAGTTCTCCACGTAGTGGTTGTCGTAGCGGGCTCGATCGGCGATGGAGGTGTCGCCGCGCAGCCCGTTGACCTGGGCCCAGCCGGTGATGCCGCACGGCACCCGGTGCCGCCACAGGTACTCGTCGTGCTCGGCCCCGAACCGCTCCACGAAGTACGGCCGCTCCGGCCGCGGGCCCACCAGCGACATGTCGCCGCGCAGCACGTTCCACAGCTGCGGCAGCTCGTCCAGGGACAGCCGGCGCATCCACCGGCCCAGCCGGGGCACGCCGTCGTCCGCGACGCTCCAGCGGGTGGCGCTCTCCTGCGCGGAGGCGTGCAGGCTGCGGAACTTCAGCAGCTCGAACCGGCGGCCCGCCAGGCCGACCCGCTCCTGGCGGAACAGCACCCCCGGGCCGCCCTGCAGGCGCACCGCGAGCGCGCACAGCGCCAGCAGCGGGCTGAGCAGCAGCAGGCCCGCCGCGGACGCCGCGACGTCCACGACGCGCTTGAGCCGCCACGACGGCGCCCGGAACGCCGGGCGCCGCAACCGCACCAGCGGCACCCCGCGCAGCAGCTGCATCGTCCGGGAGGTGCTGGTGACCTGCCAGAAGCGCGGCACGGCGAAGATCTCCACGTCCAGGCCGTGGCAGGCGCGCAGGACGTCGACGACGACGGGCTCGGGCACGTTGGAGTAGCCGATGACGACCACCGCGGCGTCGTGTTCACGCACCAGGCGCGGCAGGTCGGCGATGCGGCCGAGCACCGGCAGCGGGCGGGCGGTGACCGGCAGGCGCGGGGTGTCGTCGACGAACCCGACGGGCAGCAGGCCGTGCTCGCGCCGGCGCAGGACGGCGGTGAGCTGCGCTCCCAGTCCGCCGCAGCCGACGACGAGGGTGCGGTGACCCACCCGGCCGGAACGCCGCGCCCACCGCACCAGCGCGTGCGCGGTGAGGCGGGCGGTGACGGCGAGGGCGGTCGTCGTGGCGACGAGCCGCAGCAGGGGCCCGTCCACGGGCCCCAGGTTGAGCAGGGCGTCCAGGACGGAGGTCGCCCCCACGGCGGCGAGGGCCGCGGCCAGCAGCAGCGGGGTGTCGTCCAGGACGCTGGGCTCGAAGCGGTGGCGGTACAGGCCGGTGGAGGCGTGGACGGTCAGCAGGGAGACGGCGAAGACCGCCAGGCCGGGGTGGGCGCCGCCGACGGCCAGGTCGGCGAGCAGCACCACCAGCACGCACAGCCCGTCGCTCGCGAGCAGCAGCGCGCTCAGCGGGGAGCGGCGTCGCCCGCGCAGCGGCACCGCGCGCACGGTGCCGGAGGCCGGCGGGCGGGGCCCCGCGCTCGGCTCGCCGGTCAGCGTCACGTCGGTGCTCCTGCTGCTCCTGGGGTGTCGTGCGGGTACCACACGACTCGGGCTTCCACCGTCTTCCGTCGGTCGGACGGCGTGTCGACTTGAGCTGCGCACGCTCTGGGCTCCGTTCGGTCAGGTGGACCGGCGCGCAGCCGATGGGTCCTCGTCCGGGCCGCCGTCCTCGCCCACCCCCACCCGCCCCCCAGGAGCACGGAGGAGCACCGCCCGATGGAGCTGGTCGACTACCTGCGCGCGCTGCACAAGCACTGGGTGCTGGTGGTCCTCGCGGTGCTGGTCGGCCTGGGCGCGGGCGGCGGGTCGGCGGCGCTGAGCACCCCGCTGTACCGCGCGGACTCGCTGCTGTTCGTCTCCATGCACGACGGCGGCAACGCGGTGGCCCTCATGCAGGGCGGCATGTTCACCCAGCAGCGGGTCCAGTCGTACACGGGCGTGCTCACCAGCCCCAAGGTGCTGCAGCCCGTCATCGACGAGCTGGACCTCGACACGACGGCGCGCGCCCTGGCCGAGCGGGTGGGGTCCGACGCCCCGCTGGGCACCGTCCTCATCGAGGTCACCGTGGAGGACTCCTCCCCCGAACGGGCCGCGCGGATCGCCGACTCGGTCGCGAAGCACTTCGGCACGGCCGTGGCGGAGCTGGAGCGGCCCTCGCCGGACGTGGTCAGCCCGGTGCGGGTCAGCGTGCTGCGCCCCGCGGAGGTCCGCGAGGAGCCCGTCGCCCCCAGCCTCTCGCGCAACCTGGCGCTGGGGCTGCTGTGCGGGCTGAGCGCCGGCACGGGCCTGGCGGTGCTGCGGGAGGTGCTGGACACGACCGTGAAGTCACCGGCCGCGATCTCCGACCGGGGCGTGCCGGTGCTGGGCACCACCCTGCTCGGCGAGGGCGGGAAGGCGCCCGAGCTCGTCGAGGAGCACGCCCGCACCCCGCAGTCGGAGGCGCTGCGGCAGATCCGCACGAACCTGCAGTTCGCCGACGTGGACCACCCGCCGCGGGTGGTGGTGGTGACCTCGGCGCTGCCGGGGGAGGGCAAGAGCACCCTGGCGGTGAACCTGGCGCTGACGACGGCGCTGGCGGGCGTGCGCACGATCCTCGTCGAAGCGGACCTGCGGTTGCCGAAGGTGGCCGACTACCTGGGCGTGGACCGCAGCGCGGGCCTGACGACGGTGCTCGCGGGCCGCGCCGACGTCGACGACGTGCTGCAACCCTACGGCGACGCGGGGCTGACGGTGCTGGCGAGCGGGCCGATCCCGATGAACCCCTCGGCGCTGCTGGGCTCGCGGCACATGGCGGACCTGCTGGAACGGCTGCGCGAGCGCGCCGACCTGGTGATCGTGGACAGCCCGCCGCTGCTGCCGGTGGCGGACGCGGCGGTGCTGGCGCGGCAGTCGGACGGCGCGATCGTCGTGGTGCGGCACGGGCGCACGACCCGCGACCACCTGACGCGCGCGCTGGAGCGGCTGAAGGCGGTGGACGCGCGGGTGCTCGGTGCCGTCCTGGCGATGGTGCCGGCGCGCCGCTCGGAGTACGCCTACCCGTACGACTACGGCTACGGCTACCAGCCGGAGACGGCGGTGGACCCGGAACCGCTGCCGGTGGAGCGCTGAGCGACGGCGTCCAGGACGGCGTCGAGGTCTCGCCCCACGCGCTCGGCGGTGCGGCGGTGCTCCTGCAGGGGGCGGCCGTGCACGTCGGGCACGTCGTCGGTGGCGGGGTCGGCGGGGGCGGTGGGCCCGCGCAGGGCCGGCGCCGCGGCGAGCAGCGCCCGCCACCCGGCGGCGGGGTCCGCGCCCGGTCGTCCGGTGCCGGGACCGGTGAGGGAGGTGGCGATGCGGGCCAGCTCCGGCAGCGTGTAGGTGCGCCGCTGCGCGGCAGGCACCAGCTCCACGACGGCGGCGCGGTGTTCGCGCGCCAGGGCCAGCACGACGTCGGCGTCGGCGACGAGGCCCGCGTCGAGCGGCCGCGAGCCGCCACCGGGAGGCGGTGCCCCCGACAGCTCGGTGACGACGCGGGCGGTGGTGGGGTCCACGGGGGTGCCGGTCGCGGCGCGGGTGCCTGCGCTGAGCACCCGGACCCGCCGGGCGCGGGGGCCGAAGCGCTCGTCGAGCCGGTGGCGCAGCAGGGCGGCGGTCAGCGGGGAGCGGTGGACGTTGGCGGTGCAGACGACGAGGACGGTGAACGGCGGGGTCGCCACCGCTCAGGGGGCCATCTTCAGCATCTGCCGCCGCTCGCGCAGGGCCGTGAGCAGCGCGGTGGTCTCGACGTGGCGTCCGCCGTCGAGGACGGCCTGCTTGGCCGCGCTCTGCGCGGCGGCGGAGACCTCCTCGTGGCTGAGCCCGCTGGCGGTCGAGGCGACGCGGGGCCACTCGACGGCGCTGAGGTCGAAGCCGCGCAGGCGGCGCAGCACGACCTCGTGCACGACGCCGGTGGTGGGCAGCGGGTAGTCCAGCAGGGCGTCGAAGCGGCGCAGGACCCAGCGCTCGAGCACCTGGGGGCGCTGGGAGGTCGCGACGACGACGCTGTCGGAGGCGTCCTGCTCCAGCAGTGCGGTGAAGGTGCGCAGGGTCTCGCGGGCACCGGCACCGGGCCGGTCCGCCGGGTCGGCGAGCGTGTCGAGGTCGTCGAAGAGGTACACGCCGCGGCTGCGGGCGAGGAGGTCGAAGACGAGGCGCAGTCGGGAGCCGGCCTCCTCGGCGGGCAGGTCGGCGAGGGCGTCGAGCCGCACCTCGTAGAGCGGCAGCAGGAGCTCACCGGCGAGGGCCTCGGCGGTGAGGGACTTGCCGGTGCCCGGGGGCCCGGCCAGCAGCAGGCGGCGCACGGGCTCGAAGCCGCGGGCGCGCAGCGCCTCGGCGCGGCGCTGCTCGGCGAGCACCCGGTGCAGGCGCCCCATGACCTCCGACCCGAGCGCGACGTCGGCCAGCCGGGTGGCCGGCTCCACGACGGTGAGGGCGCGGGCGAGCTCTCCGCGCGGCTGGACGGCGCTCACCGGGCGACGGGCCGCAGCACCGGACGCCGCACCGGGGGCCGGTCCGGTGCGGGCGGCGTCGAGGAGGGCGCGGACCTCCTGCGCGTAGCGGGTGCGGCCGGTGCGGGCGGCGTTCTCGACGATCTCGAGCACCACGGAGCGGAAGCGGGCGTCGTCCCCGAGGCTGTGGCTCTCCACGAGCGCCTTCACCTGTGCCGCCGTCGCCATGCCCCTCCTCGAAGTCACTACGACCCTACAAGGAGTCACCAACAGAGGTGGTGCGCCGGGACGCCGAAGGCCCCGCACCGGAACCGGTACGGGGCCTTCGGGGACGGTGGGCCTAGGAGGACTTGAACCTCCGACCTCTTCCTTATCAGGGAAGCGCTCTAACCGACTGAGCTATAGGCCCGGAGCCGCAGCGGACGCGGCGGACCCCACTCTACCGGATCGACGAGGGTGCCACCGACCACGACCGCGGCGGGCACCGCACCGGCGGCACCGCGGGTCAGTCGTCCGACAGCGTCACGCGCAGACCGCCCACCAGGGCGGCCGAGACGTTGTAGAGGAACGCCACGAGGGTCGACAGCGCCGTCAGCAGCACCACGTCCACCACCGCGATGACCGTGGCCAGCGAGAGCACCTTGCCGAAACCGAAGTAGTCCAGCAGGTTCACGTCCACCTCGCCGCCGACGACGTCGCGCAGGAGGCCGTTGACGTCGGTGAACACGCCCATGCCGTCCAGGACGCTCCACACCACGGCCGTGGCGACCACGAGGGCGATGCCCACCGCCACCGACAGCAGGAACGACAGCTTCGTCACCGACCACGGGTCCACCCGCGCCAGCGTCAGGCGCACCCGGCGAGGCACCTCGACCGCCTGGGCCGGCCCCGTGCGCGCCGCCGGGCGGGACGGCGCCGTCGCCCCCGCCTTCACCGCTGAGCTGGCCTTCGGCGTCCCCGCCCCGGTGGTGCCGGGCGAGGAGGCCGTGCGTTCGGCGGGACTCACGAAGCACCTCCGGGATCGGTGTCGGTCTCGACCGCGGTGCCCCCGTCGGCCGATCCGTCAGACCGTACGTCATGAGCCGGGTCCACCGCAGTGCCTGCGGGCGACGGGACCTCGTCCGCACCCAGCGCCGCGGACTGGTCGTCCCCGGCCCCGGCGGCGTCCTGCAGGGGGTCGTCCAGCCCCTCGACGCTCGCCTCGGAGACCTCCTCGGCCGCGACCTCCTCGTCGATGACGCGCTCGGCGTTGCGGGCCACCGCGATGATCCGGTCCCCCGTCTCGGGCCGGGCGAACGTCACCCCCATGGTGTCGCGGCCCTTCGCGGGCACCTCGTCCACCCGCGAGCGCACCACGCGCCCACCGGCCATGACGACGAGCACCTCGTCGTCCTCCGAGACGGTCAGCGCGCCCACGAGGTCGCCGCGCGCCTCGGCGAGCTTGGCGACCTTGATGCCCAGGCCGCCGCGACCCTGCCGGCGGTACTCGGCGATCGCCGTGCGCTTGGCGTACCCGAGCTCGGTGACGACGAAGACGTCGAGGTCGTCGCGCGCCACCGCCATCGCCAGCAGCTCGTCGTCCCCGCGGAACTTCATGCCGGTCACGCCCGAGGTGGCCCGGCCCATGGGGCGCAGCGTGTCGTCGTCGGCGCCGAAGCGCACGCTCATCCCCTTGCGGGAGACCAGGAAGAGGTCCTCCCCCTCCCCCACCAGGGCCGCGCCGAACAGCTCGTCGTCGACCTCCTCGCCCTCGGCGCCGGGGCGCTGGCGCAGGTTGATGGCGATGAGCCCGCCGGAGCGGTTGGAGTCGTACTCGCTCAGGCGCGTCTTCTTCACGATGCCGCCGCGGGTGGCGAGCACCAGGTACGGCGCCTGCTCGTAGTCCTCGACGTCCAGGACGGCGACGATGCGCTCGCCCGGCTGGAACGCCAGCAGGTTCGCGACGTGCTGGCCGCGCCCGTCGCGGCCGCCCTCGGGCAGCTCGTAGCCCTTGGCGCGGTACACCCGCCCGAGGTTGGTGAAGAACAGCAGCCAGTGGTGGGTCGTGGTGGTGAAGAAGTGCTCCACCACGTCGTCCTCGCGCAGGCTCGCCCCGCGCACGCCCCGGCCGCCGCGGCGCTGCGCGCGGTAGAGGTCGGTGCGGGTGCGCTTGGCGTAACCGCCGCGGGTGACGGTGACGACGACGTCCTCGACGGGGATGAGGTCCTCGACGCTCATGTCGCCCTCGAAGGGCAGGATCTGCGTCTTGCGCTCGTCGCCGTACTTCTCGACCAGCTCACCGAGCTCGTCGCCGACGATGCGCCGCTGCCGCTCGGGGCGGGCGAGGATGTCGTTGTAGTCCTCGATCTGGCGCATCAGCTCGTCGTGCTCGTCGGTGATGCGCTGACGCTCCAGGGCGGCCAGCCGGCGCAGCTGCATCTCCAGGATGGCGCGCGCCTGCACCTCGTCGATGTCGAGCAGCTGCATCAGCCCGTCGCGGGCGGCGTCCACGGTGGCGGAGGCGCGGATCAGGGCGATGACCTCGTCGAGGGCGTCCAGCGCCTTCAGCAGCGCCCGCAGGATGTGGGCGCGCTCCTCCGCCTTGCGCAGCCGGAAGCGGGTGCGGCGCACGATGACGTCGAGCTGGTGGGTGATCCAGTGCTTGAGGAACGCGTGGATCGGCAGGGTGCGCGGCACCCCGTCCACCAGCGCGAGCATGTTCGCGCCGAAGTTCTGCTGCAGCTGGGTGTGCTTGTAGAGGTTGTTCAGCACGACCTTCGCCACGGCGTCGCGGCGCAGCACGACCACCAGTCGCTGACCCGTCTTGCCGGACGTCTCGTCGCGCACGTCCGCGATGCCGGACAGCCGGCCGTCGCGCACGAGGTTGGCGATGTTCTCGGCGAGGTTGTCCGGGTTGACCTGGTAGGGCAGCTCGGTGATGACCAGGCAGGTGCGGCCCTGGATCTCCTCGACCTCCACGACGGCGCGCATCGTGATGGACCCGCGCCCGGTGCGGTAGGCGTCGCCGATGCCGCGGTGGCCCAGGATCTGCGCGCCCGTGGGGAAGTCGGGGCCCTTGACCCGCTGCACCACCGCGGCGAGCTGCTCCTCGTCGGAGGCGTCCGGGTGCTCCAGCAGCCAGGCGACGCCGTCGGCGACCTCGCGCAGGTTGTGCGGCGGGATGTTGGTGGCCATGCCGACGGCGATGCCGGCCGAGCCGTTGACCAGCAGGTTCGGGAACCGGCTGGGCAGCACGTCCGGCTCGTCGGTGTGCCCGTCGTAGTTGGGCGAGAAGTCGACGGTCTCCTCGTCGATGTCCCGCACCATCTCCATGGCCAGCGGCGCCATGCGGCACTCGGTGTAGCGGGGCGCGGCGGCCGGGTCGTTGCCCGGCGAGCCGAAGTTGCCCTGCCCGTCCACCAGCGGGTAGCGCAGCGACCAGTCCTGCGCCAGGCGCACCAGGGCGTCGTAGATGGAGACGTCGCCGTGCGGGTGGTAGTGGCCCATGACGTCGCCGACGACGCGGGCGCACTTGGAGTAGCCGCGGTCCGGGCGGTACCCGCCGTCGAACATCGCGTACAGCACGCGCCGGTGCACCGGCTTCAGGCCGTCGCGCACGTCCGGCAGGGCGCGCGAGACGATGACGCTCATCGCGTAGTCCAGGTAGGACCGCTGCATCTCCAGCTGCAGGTCCACCTGTTCCACGCGGTCGCCGGCGGGCGGTTCGGTGGTGCTCTCGCTCACGAAGGGGTCTTCCTCTCAGGTCGTCGGCGCCGGGCGGCGGTGCGGGCACGTGGGGCCGGGTCGGCGTGTTCCACGTGGAACCACCGCCTCAGACGTCGAGGAACCGGACGTCGCGGGCGTTGCGCTGGATGAAGGTGCGGCGGGACTCCACGTCCTCGCCCATCAGCACGGAGAACATCGCGTCGGCAGCGGCGGCGTCCTCCAGCGTCACCTGCAGCAGCGTGCGGTGGGCCGGGTCCATCGTCGTCTCCGACAGCTCGTCCCAGTTCATCTCCCCCAGGCCCTTGTAGCGCTGGGTGGCGTTCTCCTTGGGCAGCTTCTTGCCCGCGGCGCGGCCGGCCGCGATGAGGGCGTCGCGCTCGCGGTCGGAGTAGGCGAACTCGTGCGCCGCACCGCCCTGCCACTTGATGCGGTACAGCGGCGGCTGCGCCAGGTACACGTGGCCGTTCTCCACCAGCGGGCTCATGTACCGGAACAGCAGCGTCAGCAGCAGCGTGCGGATGTGCTGCCCGTCGACGTCGGCGTCCGCCATGATCACGATCTTGTGGTAGCGGAGCTTGTCGAGGTTGATCTCGTCGCCGATGCCCGTGCCGAACGCGGTGATGAGGGCCTGGACCTCCTGGTTGCCCATCGCCCGGTCCAGCCGCGCCTTCTCGACGTTCAGGATCTTGCCGCGGATCGGCAGGATGGCCTGGGTGCGCGGGTTGCGCCCGCGGGTGGCCGAGCCGCCCGCGGAGTCGCCCTCGACGATGAACACCTCGCACTCGGCGGGGTTGTTGGACTGGCAGTCCTTCAGCTTGCCCGGCAGCGAGTTGCGCTCCAGCAGCGACTTGCGGCTGGCCTCGCGGGCCTTGCGCGCCGCCAGCCGGGCCACCGACGCCGAGTGCGCCTTGCGCACGATCGCCTTCGCCTCGGCCGGGTTGGAGGCGAACCAGTGGCCCAGGTGCTCGCGCACCTGCGCCTGCACGAAGGTGCGGGCGAACGTGTTGCCCAGCTTCGTCTTCGTCTGGCCCTCGAACTGCGGCTCGGACAGCTTCACCGAGATGACGGCCGTCAGGCCCTCCCGGATGTCCGAGCCCTCGATGGTGTCCTTCTCCTTGATGAGCTTCTGCTCGCGCGCGTAGTCCGGCACGAGGTTGCTCAGCGCGGTGCGGAAGCCCGTCTCGTGGGTGCCGCCCTCGGTGGTGTTGATGGTGTTCGCGTAGGTGAACACCGCCTCCGAGTAGGACGTGGTCCACTGCATGGCGATCTCCACGGAAATGCCCTGCGCCGGGTCCTCCGCCTCGATGGAGATGACCGAGTCGTGCAGCGCCTCGTTCTTCTTCTGCGAGTTGACGTGCTTCACGTAGTCGACGAGGCCGCCGTCGTAGCGGTACGTCACCTCGCGCAGCGGTGCGGCGTCGGTGGCCTCCGCCTCCGCGTCGTCGTCCGCGGTGGCCCGCTCGTCGCGCAGCGAGATGGTCAGGCCCTTGTTGAGGAAGGCCATCTGCTGGAAGCGGGTGCGCAGCGTCTCGAAGTCGAACGTCGTCGTCTCGAACGTCTCCGCGCTGGGCCAGAACGTCACCGTGGTGCCGGTGGCGTCGGTCTCCTCGCCCTTGACCAGCGGCGCGACCGGCACACCGCCGCGGTACGACTGCCGCCACACGTGCCCCTGCCGGCGCACCTCCACGTCCAGCCGGCTGGAGAGCGCGTTGACGACGGAGATGCCCACGCCGTGCAGGCCGCCGGAGACGGAGTAGCCGCCGCCGCCGAACTTGCCGCCGGCGTGCAGGACGGTCAGCACGACCTCCACGGCCGGGCGGCCCTCCCCCGGCATGACGTCCACCGGGATGCCGCGGCCGTTGTCGGACACGCGCACGCCGCCGTCGGCGGTCAGCGTCACGCCGATGGTGTCGCAGTGCCCCGCCAGGGCCTCGTCCACGGAGTTGTCGACCACCTCGTACACGAGGTGGTGCAGGCCGCGCTCCCCGGTGGAGCCGATGTACATGCCGGGGCGCTTGCGGACCGCCTCCAGGCCCTCCAGCACGGTGATCGCGTCGGCGCCGTAGTCGGAGGACGGGGTGCCGTCCGGCGCGACCGCGTCCGCGAGCGAGGGCGCCTCCTCCGGGGCGGGCTGCTGGTCGGGCTCGGTCGTCTCTTCGTCTGGCACGGGCGCGTGCTCTCCCTCCGCGTCGAGCGGCGCGGGCCCGCGGCACGGGCGCGGGGCCCGTTCCGCCAGAGGCCCTCACGACCGCCAGGTTCGCTCCCATTCTACCCCGCCCGGGGCCGGCGATCACCTCAGCGAGGCGCCAGGGGCGTCTCTGGCGCTCGAGCCCCCCGGGTGCGGGGGGACCTACGCGCCGGCGCCCTGCGCGGCGCAGCGGCCGCTCCGCGGCGTGACCGCGCCCCGCCGTCCAGCCCGCTGGCGGCTCAGCCGTAGGTGTCGCGGGGCCCGCGTCCCCCCGGCGCCGAGCGGTTGCCGCGCCGCCACGACGGTCCCTGCGGCCCGCGCACCACCACCTTCACGACCACGCCGTGCCCCAGCTCCTCGTCGAGCCGGCGCACGAGCACGCTCGTCAGCAGCCGCACCTGCGTCGCCCAGGCCGTGGACTCCGCCCGCACCACCAGGGTGCCGTCCTTCAGGCTCTCCGGGGTGCAGTGCCCCGCCAGCTCCGGACCCACCACGGCGTCCCAGCGGCCGAAGGCGCCGCCCACCGCCACCGGCTGCTCCCACCCGCGCTCCCCCACCAGCCGGTCCAGGGTCGAGCCCAGGGCCTGCGGGTCGCGCGCGTCCGGCCAGGCCCCCGAGCGCGCCGAGGGGTCCCCGCGCCGCGGGCCGCCGGCCCGGTCGCCGTCCCGTCCCCGCCCCCCGGGCTGCTGCCCCGCCCGGCCCGGGCGCAGGCCCCTGGCCGCGGCCGCCGCCCGCGCCCGCCCCAGCGCCGTGCGCGCCAGGTCCGCGCCGGTGGCGCCGTCCTCCCCGGGACCGCCCGCCGAGGGCTCGGGCAGCACCACCGCCGCGTCGTCACCCGCGTCACCCGCGTCGTGCCCGTCGCCGGCCGGCGGACGCGGCGGCTCAGTCGCCACGGACGGCGCTGCCCGTCGTCACCAGCACCCGGTCCGCGCCGGACCCGCGCAGCGCGTCCGGCACGTCCTCGGGCACCGCGGCCGTCACCAGCACCTGCTCGGCGCCGGCGACCACCTCCGCCAGCCGTTCGCGGCGCCCCGCGTCCAGCTCCGCGAACACGTCGTCCAGCACCAGCACCGGCCCGCCGGGGTCGGTGTGCTCGTCGTCGCGCCGCAGCAGCCCGTAGCTCGCCAGCCGCAGCCCCAGAGCCACCGACCAGCTCTCGCCGTGGCTGGCGTACCCCTTGGCGGGCATGCCGCCCAGGGTGAGCACCAGGTCGTCGCGGTGGGGGCCCACCAGGCACACCCCCCGGTCCAGCTCCGCCTTGCGCTGCTCGCCCGCCGCGGCCAGCAGCGCCGCGCGCAGCTCCTCCGGCGAGGGCCCGGCCGCAGAGTCCACCGCACCGGCGGTGAGGTCCGCCAGCAGCGGCAGCGCGGAGCGGTACCCCAGCTCCAGCTCCCCCTGCCCGCGGCTGACCGTGCGGTACGCCTCCCCCGCCGGCTCGCGCAGGTCCGCCAGCAGCGCCAGGCGCGCCGCCAGCAGCTCCGCGCCGACACCCGCGAGGTGCTCGTCCCACACGTCCAACGTGGAGGTGTCCGCCCGCCCCGAGCGCAGCGCGGCACCGGCGGACTTCAGCAGCGCCGTGCGCTGGCGCACCACCCGCTCGTAGTCGGCGCGCACCCCCGCCAGCCGGGGCCAGCGGGTGACGAGCAGGTCGTCCAGGTAGCGGCGCCGGCCGTCCGGGTCGCCCTTGACGAGGGCGAGGTCCTCCGGTGCGAAGAGCACCGTGCGCAGCACCCCGAGCACCTCGCGCGGGCGGCGCACCGGGGCGCCGTTCAGGCGCGCCCGGTTGGCGCGGCCGGGCGTGATCTCCAGCTCGACCAGCGCCCGGCGCTCCCCGCGCACCAGCTGCGCGCGCACGACGGCGCGCGGCGCCCCCTGCCGCACCAGCGGCGCGTCCCCCGACACCCGGTGGCTGCCGAGCGTGGCGACGTACCCGACCGCCTCGACGAGGTTCGTCTTGCCCTGGCCGTTCAGGCCCACGAACGTCGTCGTGCCCGGCCGCAGGTCCAGCTCCAGCGACTCGTACGAGCGGAAGTCCGCCAGGGAGAGGTGCGCGACGTGCACGCGCTCGGCGTCAGTGCGTCGAACCGGAACCCGAGGTGGGTCCGGCGGAGGTCACCGCGTGCCCGCCGAACTGGTTGCGCAGCGCGGCGACCGCCTTGATCGACGGGGAGTCCTCCTGGCGGGAGGCGAAGCGCGCGAAGAGCGCCCCGGCCAGCACCGGCATCGGCACGGCGTTCTCGATGGCCTGCTCCAGGGTCCAGCGGCCCTCGCCGGAGTCCTGCGCGTAGCCGCGCAGCTTGTCCAGCTTCGGGTCCTCCTCCAGGGCCTTGACCATCAGGTCCAGCAGCCAGGAGCGCACCACGGTGCCGCGCGTCCAGGCCTTGAAGACCGCGGGGACGTCGCTGATGATCCCCTTCGCCTCGAGCAGCTCGTAGCCCTCGGCGTAGGCGTGCATGAGGCCGTACTCGATGCCGTTGTGGACCATCTTCGCGTAGTGGCCCGCGCCGACGCCGCCGGCGTGCACGAAGCCCTCCTCGCGCGGGCCCTCCGGGCGCAGCGCGTCGAAGACCGGCATGGCGAGGTCCACGTGCTTCTTCGCGCCGCCGGCCATGAGGCCGTAGCCGTTCTCCCGGCCCCACACGCCGCCGGAGACGCCGCAGTCCAGGTAGCCGGTGCCGCGCTCGGCGAGCAGCTCGGCGTTGATCGTGTCGTCGGTCCACTTGGAGTTGCCGCCGTCGATGACGAGGTCGCCGTCGCCCAGCAGGGGCGCGAGGCTCGCCACCGTGTCGCGGGTGATCCTGCCCGAGGGCACCATGACCCACACGACCCTCGGCGAGGGCAGGGCCTCCACCAGCGCGGCCAGCGAGGGGACGTCGGTGACGTCCGGGTTGGGGTCGTACCCCGTGACCTCGATGCCCTTCTCACGCAGGCGGGCGCGCATGTTGCCGCCCATCTTCCCGAGACCGACGAGTCCGATGTGCATCTGGCGACCCTTCCCGCCCCGGCTTCCCGGGGCCTGAGTGCGTGCCGGCTCAGCCGGCGAGGCGGACCGGCATCAGCAGGTACCGGTAGCTGTCGTCGTCCTCCCCGTCCGCCTCCGCCTGGCCGGTGATCACGGCCGGGCGGGTGGACTGGGTGAACGACAGGCGGGCGTAGGGCGCCGACAGCGCACCCAGCCCGTCCAGGAGGAACTGCGGGTTGAAGGCGATGGCGATGGACTCGCCCACGAGCGAGGCCTCGAGGGCCTCCGTCGCCTGCGCGTCCTCACCCTGTCCCGCCTCCAAGGACAGCACGCCGTCCTCGAAGCGCAAGCGCACGGGCGTGTTGCGCTCGGCGACCAGGGCCACGCGCTTGACGGCCTCCACGAGGGCGGAGGTCGAGACCACCGCGTGCGTGGGCGACTCGGCGGGGAACAGGGCCCGCACCTTCGGGTACTCGCCGTCCACCAGCAGCGACGTGGACTGCCGGCCCTCCGCGGAGAAGCCGATGAGGTCGCTGCCGCCGTCCGCCAGCGCCACGCGCAGCGTGCTGGTGCTGCCCAGCGAGCGGGCGACGTCGGAGAGGGTGCGGGCGCGCACGAGCGCGGCGGTGGAGAAGTCGGGGGTGCTGGGGTTCCAGCGCAGCTCGCGCACCGCCAGGCGGTAGCGGTCGGTGGCCAGCAGGGTCAGCCGGCCGCCCTCGATCTCCAGGCGCACGCCGGTGAGGATCGGCAGCGTCTCGTCGCGGCTGGCGGCGATCGTCACCTGCGCGACGGCCTCGGTGAACTCCGAGCCGGGCACGGTCCCGGACTCCTCGGGCATCGCGGGCAGCGCGGGGTACTCGTCGACGGACATCGTCAGCAGGGTGAACCGGCTGGCGCCGCACGTGACGACGACCTTGGAGCCCTCCGTCGTCAGGGTCACGGGTCGGTTGGGCAGGCTGCGGGAGATGTCCGCCAGCAGGCGCCCGGAGACGAGGACCTTGCCGGCCGTGCGCACCTCCGCGGGCACCTCGACGCGGGCGGAGACCTCGTAGTCGAAGGTCGACAGCTGCAGCGAGCCGTCGTCGCCCGCCTCCAGGAGGACGCCGGCCAGCACCGGCACGGGCGGCCGCGAGGGCAGGGCCCGGGCCGCCCACGCGACGGCCTCGGCCAGCACGTCGCGCTCGACCTGCAGCTCCACCAGGCACCGCCTCCCGCTGAGTCCACCTCGTCCGAACCGGCCCGCAGCACGGGCGCCTCTCGACAGTAGTGGAGACGCCGCGAGCCGGTGCAGGCGGTGTCCACCGCCCGTCCACCGCCGCCCACAGGCCCTCCCGCTCCTCTCCCGGGTTCCGTCGAGGGGTCCGTCCCCAGCCCGTGTCCACACCTCTCGTGGGTTGACGGATCGATCTGGAGAGGGATCCGCCGTAGTCGTCGCCCTTGTGCAGGCTGTGGACGACGAGGCGTCCGCGCAGGTCAGAGGCGTTTCGAGGCCCTGTTGGGGGTGTGGAGCACCTGCGGACGAGGAGCCCCACCCGTCCACAGGCCGGTGGACGGCCGAAGCGGCGTCCACCGGCGTCCCCAGCCCCTCCCTGCGGCGTCCACGGGCTGTCCACCGGTTTGTCCACCACTGGGGACACCGTCGTCCACAGGGATGTCCCCAGCGTGTGGATGACGGTGGACAACCACCTCGGACCGGTGGGCGAGTGTGGAGACGCTTGGGGAGAAATCGATTTCCGTGCGTTCTGCACGGCCCCGGACGCACGAGAGCCCCCGCACCGGGCGGTGCGGGGGCTCCACGGGAGTGCACAGGTGTGGAGACCACCTGTGGAGAAACCGGTCCTCCTGGGGACCGCTGTGGACGACGGCCGGTCAGCTCCGCGCGGGAGCGCCGGCGCGGCGGCTCAGGCGCCGGCCTGCTTCTTGATCCGGTTGGTCAGCTCGGTGACCTGGTTGAACGTGCTGCGCCGCTCGGCCATCTGCTGCTTGATCTTGCGCTCGGCGTGCATGACCGTCGTGTGGTCGCGGCCGCCGAAGTGCTGCCCGATCTTCGGCAGCGACAGCTCGGTGAGCTCCCGGCACAGGTACATCGCGATCTGCCGGGCCGTCACCAGCGTGCGCGAGCGCGAGGTGCCGCAGAGGTCCTCCAGCGTCACGTTGAAGTACGACGCCGTCTGCCCCATGATCGCCGCCGCCGTGATCTCCGGCGTCTCGTCGTTCGGGATGAGGTCGCGCAGCACGATCTCGGCCAGCTGCATGTCCACCGGCTGCCGGTTCAGGCTCGCGAACGCCGTCACCCGGATGAGCGCACCCTCCAGCTCCCGGATGTTCGAGGAGATCTTGGAGGCGATGTACTCGTTGACGTCGTCGGGGACCTCCAGCCGCTCCCCGATCGCCTTCTTGCGCAGGATCGCGATGCGCGTCTCGAGGTCCGGGGGCTGCACGTCCGTGATCAGGCCCCACTCGAAGCGGCTGCGCATGCGCTCCTCGAAGCCCGACAGCTGCTTCGGCGGCAGGTCGGAGGTGATCACGACCTGCTTGCTCGCGTTGTGCAGCGTGTTGAAGGTGTGGAAGAACTCCTCCTGCGTCTGCACCTTGTTCGACAGGAACTGGATGTCGTCGATCAGGAGCACGTCGACGTCCCGGTACCGGCGCTGGAACGCCTGGGCCTTGTCGTCGCGGATGGAGTTGATGAAGTCGTTGGTGAACTCCTCGGAGTTCACGTAGCGCACCTGCACACCCGGGTACAGGTTCTGCGCGTAGTGCCCGATCGCGTGCAGCAGGTGGGTCTTGCCCAGCCCGGACTCGCCGTAGATGAACAGCGGGTTGTACGCCTTCGCCGGCGCCTCGGCCACCGCCACCGCCGCCGCGTGCGCGAAGCGGTTGCTGGCGCCGATGACGAAGGTCTCGAAGATGTACTTCGGGTTCAGCCGGGCGTTCTCGGTCTTCGCACCCGGCCGTGCCCGCGAGGCCTGCCGGCCCGTGCCCGCTCCCCGGTCCACCTTGAAGCCGGTGAACAGCAGGTCCGGGTCGGAGTCGTCCAGCGACGCGTCGTCGTCCAGCGGCCCCGCCGGACCCGGCACGGGCGGTCGGCCGTCCAGCTCGGCCTCCAGGGCGGTCGAGGACGCCCCGCGCTCGCGCTCCAGGCTGCTCAGGCCCTCCCCCGAGGCGCTGCCGCGGTGCTCACCGGTCAGCTCCGGGGCCAGGGTCTGCCCGATGGAGGCGTCGACCGTGACGGCCAGGCGCACCGGGAAGCCCAGCTGCTCGCTCAGCGCGCTCGTCAGCGGCTCGCGGACCTTCTGCTCGATGACCTCCTTGGTGAGGTCGTTGGGCACCGCCAGCAGGGCCGTGCCGTCCAGCAGCCCCAGGGGCCGGGTCAGCCGCACGAACGCGCGCTGGTGCGGGGTGACGCCGCCCTCGTCGAGCTGCGCGACCGCGCGCTCCCAGACGTCGGGGAAGTTGCCCCGGTCGGTCTCCACTCGAGCCATCTCCCGTCGTGCCCGGTCGGTTCGACGGGCTTCGTCCACACCTTCGTCCACACACTGTGCACGACGGCCGGGTAGGACGAAGCACCCCTCTCAGCGCCGGCACGGGCGGGGTCGTCGGCAGTCGGACGGGACCGTAACAACGCGGGTGGCCGCCGTTCAAGTGGCGGTCCCCCGGCGGTCACCTGCACGGGTGGTGCGCCGCCGGGCCGCTGCGGTGGGCACGCTTTGACCGGGGCGGGGGCGTCACCGTACCCTGCTGGGGATTGTGCTCCGCGGCACCTCCGGTGCGCCGAACCTCGGCCACCACCGGTCGAGGCCGACGGCGGAGCCCCGGCCCTTCCGAGCATGGAGAACTGACGTGAGCAAGCGCACCTTCCAGCCGAACAACCGTCGGCGGGCCAAGACGCACGGCTTCCGCCTGCGCATGCGCACCCGCGCCGGTCGCGCCATCCTCTCCGCGCGCCGCGCCAAGGGCCGCGCGCAGCTGTCCGCCTGAGCAGCTCACCCGCTCGCGGCACCCGGTGCTGCCCCCAGCGCGCCGCCTGAGGTCCAAGGGCGACTTCACCGCCGCCCTGCGCCAGGGTGCTCGCACCGGCACGCGTCGCCTGGTGCTGCACTGGGTGCAGACCGATGAAGCCCACCCCACGAGGGTGGGCTTCGTCGTGTCCAAGGCCGTGGGCAACTCGGTGGTGCGCCACCGCACCCAGCGCCGGCTGCGGCACCTCGCCGCCGACCGGCTTCCCGTGCTGCCCGCCGAGGGCGGGTTGCTCGTCGTCCGGGCGCTGCCGTCGGCCGCGGACTCCTCCTCGGCCGACCTCGCCGCCGACGTCGACCGGGGGCTGCGCCGCCTCGGGCTGACCGGCCGGTGACCGCCGTGGGCGACCCCGCACCGCGACCCTGGTGGCACCCCGTGCGCTGGCCGGCGCTGCTGCTGGTCACCGTCGTGCGGGTCTACCAGGTCACGCTCTCCCCCGCGCTGGGGCCGACGTGCCGGTTCTACCCGTCCTGCTCCTCCTACGCCGTCGAGGCGCTGCGCACCCGCGGGGCGCTCGTCGGCACCTGGTTGACCGTCCGCAGGCTCCTGCGCTGCCACCCGTGGAACCCTGGTGGCGTCGATCCCGTTCCGCCCAGGGGCCCCTCCGGGCGGGGACAGCACCGATGAGGGCCCAGCCCGTCTCGAGAGGACAAGCCACCGCATGATCGAGTTCTTCTACGACCTCTTGTACCCCATCCAGTGGGTCGTCGCCTGGATCATGGTGCGCTTCCACGACCTGTTCACCGCGATCGGGCTCGACCCGGCCGGCGGTGCGGCGTGGTCGCTGTCCATCGTGGGCCTGGTCGTCGTCATCCGCGTCCTGCTGATCCCGCTGTTCGTCAAGCAGATCAAGGCGATGCGCGGGATGCAGGTCATCCAGCCGGAGATGCGCAAGATCCAGCAGAAGTACAAGGGCAAGACCGATCCTGCCAGCCGTCAGGCGATGCAGCAGGAGATGATGGCCCTGTACCGCACCTCGGGCACCAACCCGATGGCGAGCTGCCTGCCGATCCTGCTGCAGTCGCCGATCTTCTTCGCCCTCTTCCACACCCTCAACGGCATCGGCAAGGGCGAGGCCGTCGGCCCGCTCAACCAGGAGCTGGTGGAGCAGGCGGACAACGCGACCCTCTTCGGCTCGCAGCTGTCCGACATCTTCCTGCAGTCCTGGGGCCAGGAGGGTGAGCTCAGCACCATCGTCCTCACCGCGGTGATGATCGTGCTGATGTCGCTGTCGCAGTTCGTCACGCAGAAGCAGCTGATGGCGAAGAACACCTCCTCGGCGTCGATGGAGGGCAACCCGTTCGCGCAGCAGCAGAAGATGATGCTCTACATCCTGCCGATCATCTTCGCGGTCTCCGGCGTCAACTTCCCCATCGGTGTCCTCCTGTACTGGCTGACGACGAACGTGTGGTCCATGGGCCAGCAGTTCTTCGTCATCCGCCGCATGCCCAACCCCGGCTCCGTGGCGGAGAAGCAGCTGCAGGAGCGCCGGGCCCGCCGGGCCGCTCGTCGCGGGCAGGTCCTGCCCGCCGCCGAGACCAGCGCCCCCACCGGCGGTGACCACCCCACCACCGCGGCTGCCCCGGTGCGCCGCCAGCGTCAGCAGCCCAAGCGGGGCGGCAGCCGTGAGAAGCGCCGCCCGAGCGGCTCGCGCAACGCGCAGCGCCCCGGCAACCGCTGAGCCGACAGACCGAGCACGAACGACCGAGGAGGACCACGAGTGGACGGCACGACCGGCGCGGTGGAGACGGACCCGCAGACGGGTGCGGACGCGGGCACCGAGGACTCGACGACCACGGCGACCGAGCGCCCGCAGCGGGCCGGCACCGCGGCGAAGCGCCTCGAGGAGGAGGGCGACATCGCCGCCGACTACCTCGAGGAGCTGCTCGACATCGCCGACCTGGACGGCGACATCGACATCGACATCGAGAACGGCCGAGCCTCGGTGGCCATCGTGGCCGACCAGGCGGGTACCTCGGCGTTGACCCGCCTCGTGGGTGCGGACGGGGAGGTCCTCGAGGCGCTGCAGGAGCTCACCCGCCTCGCGGTGCAGGCGCAGACCGGCGACCGCACGCGGCTGCTGCTCGACGTCGCCGGGCACCGCGCCGGCAAGCGCACCGCACTCGTGGCGCTCGCCAAGGAGGTGTGCGCCCGGGTGCGCACGAGCGGGGAGGTGGAGCACCTGGAGCCGATGTCCGCCTTCGAGCGCAAGGTGGTCCACGACGCGGTCGCGGAGGAGGGCTTGACGAGCGAGTCGGAGGGCCAGGAGCCGCACCGGCACGTCGTGGTCCTGGCACCGACGAGCGACACGGCCGAGAGCGCCGCGGACTGACCGGTGGAGCACCGGCCGCCGGATAGGGTGGCCGCGTGCTTGATGAGGTTCCCGAGGGCGGTGGCGTTTCACGTGAAACGCCACCGCCCTCGGGAACCTCATCAAGCACGCGGCCACCCTATCCGGCGGCCGGTGCTCCACCGGTCAGTCCGCGGCGCTCTCGGCCGTGTCGCTCGTCGGTGCCAGGACCACGACGTGCCGGTGCGGCTCCTGGCCCTCCGACTCGCTCGTCAAGCCCTCCTCCGCGACCGCGT